>JAZOTY010000001.1:0-11527 GCA_045657845.1 Acutalibacteraceae bacterium
GACATCGGCGGCGTGGAGATGACCGTCACCAAAAAGGAAGTCCCGGTCATCAACAAGTACACGTCGGACCAGAACAAGGAGATCTACGGACGCAAAGACAACCCGGACGCGCTGCCGGTGAAGGGCGGCACGTACCGGTTCAACGGCATGCAGGCGCTGGCCTATGCCCGGGTCCGGTACGTCGGGCTCGACTTCGGCCGAACGGAGCGCCAGCGCAAGGTGCTGACCGCTTCGGTGAAGCAGCTCCTGTCGCTGCCGGTGGACAAACAGGTCCAGGTCGTCGCGAAGTACATGCTCCGCGTGAAGACCGACCTCACCGTGCCGGAACTCCTGTTCCTCATCCTCGTCTTCGCGACGATGGACCAGTACGAGACCTCCAGCATCGCGCTGCCGGTCGAGGGCACATACCAATATAAGCGTGTGAACGGCAAGGAAGTCATCGCGGTCGACCTGCCGGCGAACCGCGCGGCCTGGGAGGCGGCGGTCAACTGACTCGACCTGCCTTGCTTCCCGTGCTATAATTTCTCTGGAAACATTCAAGAACGGGGCCGGTAAATCGCCCCACAGAAAGGAACACTGAAATGCCGAAGAGAGAGGACTACATTTCCTGGGACGAATACTTCATGGGCATCGCGCTCCTGTCTGCCATGCGGTCGAAGGACCCGAACACGCAGGTGGGCGCGTGCATCGTGAACCAGAACAATAAGATCATGTCGGTCGGTTACAACGGCCTGCCCATCGGCTGCGACGATGACGAGTTCCCCTGGGCCCGCACCGGCTCGCCGCTCGACACCAAGTACCCCTTCGTCTGTCATGCGGAACTCAACGCCATCCTGAACCACGCCGGCGGGAACCTTGCCGGGTGCAAGATCTACGTGGCGCTGTTCCCCTGCAACGAGTGCGCGAAGGCGATCATCCAGAGCGGCATCAAAGAGGTCGTCTACCTCTCCGACAAGTACGCGGACACCGACATGAACATCGCCTCGAAGCGCATGTTCGAAGCCGCCGGCGTCAAGATGACCAAGATGACCCCGACGCACGAAGAACTGGCCCTCGACTTCCGTGAGGAAGATGTATAAGACTCGCACCGCAATCTCGAGAGGAGACTTGACATGAACAAGCTGGAAACCTTCACGAAAAGTGACGCCGGAAAACTGGCGCTGTACGCGAGCGGCGCGCTGACCATCCTGATGGAGTGCTACGAGACCTTCGTGCTGACGCCGAAGATCCAGAAAGCGGCCGGAGGCCGCACCATCTTCGACACGGCTTTCATGAATACGCCGGAGCAGATGCAGGAGTTCCTCGACAACCTGACCGAAGAAGGCAGGGACCTCTTCCGAAACACCTACCTCACGTCTGACAACATCTACCCGGTCGTCTACACGACATTCTTCACTCTGTTCCTGGCGCATTTCACGGAAAAGACGGACTGGCGGGCCTGCCTGCCCGTCGCGCTGATGGTCTTCGACTACTTCGAGAACTACGGTTCCGCGAAGATGCTCGACACCGGCAGGGCCGAACCGGCCTTCGCCCGCTTCGCCAACACCATGACGAAAGCCAAGATGCTGTCCATGGTCGCGACCATCAACCTGTCGCTCCTCGCCTGGTGGCAGTCCCGCAAAGACTGAGTACCAACTTAATTTGATTTCTTAAGACCTGCCTTCTTGAGGGCAGGTCTTATTTATTGAACGCACAAAGACAGAAAAATGTGCACTTCCCATGATTTACCGCCTGTTTTCTCTGAAATGGCAAAACAGGCGGTAGTTTCTGAAGTCCTTTTCCTCGATTGATCCTCAATTTACCGCCTGTTTTCTCTGAAACGGCAAAACAGGCGGTAATTTCTGAAGGTCTAGTTCTCGAATGGCCTTCAATTTACCGCCTATTATCCCTGAAACGGCAAAACAGGCGGTAATTCTTGAAGGTTCGCTTCTCAAAGGGTCCAAATTTTACCGCCTTTTTTCTCCAAAACGGCAAAACAGGCGGTAATTCTTGAAGATTTGCTTCTGGAAGGGCCCCCATTTTACCGCCTGTTTTCTCTCAAACGGCAAAACAGGCGGTAAATGACGCCGGGGCTCGTCGGAGGTTCATGGAGTCGGGGCAAAAGAGCCCCTTGGTCCAGAACCTGCGGCGCCTCCTCGCACCGGCTGAACGATTCTCCCTGCAGGCCGAAGGGCATACTTGTCCTTTGGCCTGTTGTTTGCCCCATGCCGCAGGGCGGAAGGGAAGTCACAGGGCTCTGCCGCGCGGACGCGGCGCACAGGTGCGCCCTTTACTTCCCGGAAGCGCTGTGGCACCCGCGCCCGGAGGATATAAAAAAGCTCTGACCGGATCGTCAGAGCTTTTTGCTTAGATAGATGGTGATTGAAAACTGCAGTTGCCAAAGATGAGCGGCCCATCGCCTCAGATGAGATAGATGAGGTAGGTGTTCCCGGTGGGGTAGACCTGCAGGCCGTCGGCGGTCTTTTCCCGGACCGCGAGGCAGGTGTTCTCCTGGGTGATGGGAAGGACGATGGCGTTCTTCGTGAGGTACTCTTCCGCGGCGAGGCAGTAACCGGTGACCGTTTCGGCGTCTCTGGCAGAGGCGGCGAGGGTCAGGAGGTGGTCGTACTCGTCACTGGCGAGGTTCATGAGGTTCTGATCGGTGTCGCCGGTGAACTGCTGCAGCATGCCGATGGCGAGGAGCTCGGAGCAGTGCAGGGGCGCGAACGCGACGTCGAACCCGCCGGCAACGAGCGCGTCCTGCAGTTCCGGTTCGGTGTCCCTCGTGTCGATGGTGATGGACAGCGCGGTGCCGAAGACTTTCTGCCAGTTCTGGACGATCGACTGCGCAGCCTGTTTGTCCTGGCTGAGGCACAGGAACGAGATCTGGAACGACGTGGGCGCCGGTTCATCTTCCGTGGCCTCCGCCTCGAATTTCTCCATGGCGGCCGCATAGGCTTTCTTTGCCTTCTTCAGGTTGAAGCCGGGGCCTTTCGCCGGGCCGGCGGCTTCCCGGTACAGGGTGCCGCTGACGGCGTTGCAGCAGTCGGGGATGAGCCCTTCCGCGAGGCCGTTGCCGGTCGCCGACAGTTTGGAAACGTCGGTGGCGGCGGCCAGCGCGAGGCGCAGGTCCTCGTTGCCGGCGAAGTCGGAATCCATATTGAAGAGAAGGACATTGACGATGTTCGTGTAATCGGTGACGTCGAAGGTCTTCGGAAGGTTCTGAGCGGCGTTGGCACTGAGGACCGCGCCGTCCAGAGTGCCTTCATCGGACTTGAGGTCGGCGAGGACGTCCAGGCTGTCGGAGCCCTCTTCCGGCGACTCCTCGCCGAGGATCAGCGAGCACTGCTCGACGTCTCCCGGGGTGAGCCCGACATAGTCCTCATTTTTGACCATCGTGAGCGATTTCCCGTTCGGGTCCATATTCGAGAGGTAGTAGGGGCCGTTGCAGAGGAGCATGGAAGCGGTGAGGCCGTAGCGGCCGGCCGTCTGCTCGAAGAATGCCCGGTTGCAGGGCATGGCGCAGGGGGAACCCAGCGCGGTCAGGAAGTTGCCGTCCGGCGCCGAGAGTTTGATGCGGACCGTTTTTTCGTCGAGGGCGGAGACCCCGAGTTTCGAGGTCTTCAGTTCCCCGGCATAGACGGCCGGCGCGTTCAGGATGCCGAAGAGACGGGTGGCCCCGGGAGCCCTGGTGTTTTTCGCGACGGCGCGCTGCAGACCGAAGACGAAGTCGTCCGCGGTCATCGCGGTGTCGAAGTTCTGGAGGAACTCCTGTCCGAGGGGGCTCTTTGACGTGGCTTCCGTGCTGTCCTTGTCGGGAAGGCGCCACTGAAGCCCGTCTCGCAGGATGAACGTGTAGGTGAGCCCGTCATCGGAGATGTTCCAGTGGTCGGCAGCGCCCGGCTGCACATTTCCCTTCTCGTCGATGCGGACGAGGCCTTCAAAACAGTTGGCGGCGACGGTCGCCATGGCGGCCGTGTCGGAAATGGCGGGGTCGCAGCTCACCGGGATGGCGTCGACCGGGAGACGCAGCGTCGTCTCTTTCGGCGAGCAGGCGGTGAACAGCAGGACCGTCATCAGGACTGCCAGAAGGCAGGACAATACTTTCTTCCACATGGGTGCGGGGCTCCTCTCGGTATATCGCGATAAAGGGTACAAAATCAGTAATATTCTAGCACAGCGGCGCCCCAAAGAAAAGCGCGGAAAAGCACAGAAACGGGGGAGAACTTTGCCCGCATTTTGTTGAAATGGCGGGGGCGCTTGTGTATAATTTATGTGTATATGTAAAATTCCCCGGAGAAGTAATAGGAGGAATCGAAATGGAATTTGAACTGAGCGTAAAAAAGATGACACTGCGCGAGCAGATCAGCTTTCTTACCGGCAAAGACTTCTGGCACACCGCCTCGGTCGACCGGTTAGCGGTCCCGTCCGTCATGGTGTCCGACGGCCCCACCGGCCTGCGGAAGATGAACGGTCTCGGAACCATCAAAGCCATCTGTTTCCCGTCCGCGGCAGCCATTGCCAGCGCATGGGACAAAGAGGGCACCAGAGCCTTCGGCGAAAAGCTGGGCGATGAGTGCCGTGCGGAACGTCTGGCCGTCCTTCTCGGCCCCGGCATCTGCATCAAACGTTCTCCGCTCTGCGGCAGAAACTTCGAATACTATTCGGAAGACCCGTTCCTGGCCGGCACTCTGGCCGCGAACTATATCAACGGCGTACAGTCCAAAGGTGTCGGCACTTCGCTGAAGCATTTTGCCTGCAACAGCACCGAGGACTTCCGCTTCAAGGCCGATTCCATCGTCGACGAGAGAGCACTCCGGGAAATCTATCTCCGCGGCTTTGAGATCGCGGTCCGGCACGCACAGCCCTGGACCGTCATGATGGCCTACAACAAGATCAACGGCAAATACTGCACTGAAAACAGCTACCTCATGCAGGACATCCTGCGCGGTGAATGGGGCTTCAAAGGCCTGACCGTCAGTGACTGGACGGCCACCGCCGACCGCGTGAGAGCGCTGAAAGCCGGTCTGGACCTCGAAATGCCCGGTGCCGGATATTACACCATCAACAAGGTCGCCAAGGCGTTCCGGGACGGTGAGGTCTCCGCGGAGGAGATCGAGACCAGCGCCCGCCGCGTCCTGCACCTGCTCGACCAGTCCACCGAGGGCTCCCTCGGCGGCGCCGCTCCTGTCTGGGACAAGGAAGCCGACCACGCCTATGCGGTCGAGCTCGCCAAGAAGTGCCCGGTCCTTCTGAAGAACGACGACGGCCTGCTTCCGTTTGCCAAAACGGACAAGGTCGCCATTATCGGCGCCCGCGCCAAGAACCCGCTCGTCCAGGGCGGCGGCTCGGCGCACATCAACGCCTACCATATCGACAGCCCGTACGACGCGTTCGAGAACCTCGGCATGGCCCTCTCCTATGCGCCGGGTTACGACCTCAAAATCCTCGATGAAGTGAACCAGGGTCTCCTCAACGAAGCAAAGGCGGTCGCGGAGAAGGCCGACAAGGTCCTGCTCTTCGTCTCCTGCTCCGACATGGACGTCCAGGAAGGCTTCGACCACACCACCATGGATCTCCCGAAAGCGATGAACGCTCTCGTCGAAGCGGTGGCAGCGGTCAACAAGAACGTCGCGGTCATCCTGTCCACCGGCAGCGCCGTGGTCCTGCCCTGGGCCGACAAAGTCGGCGCCATCCTGCAGACCTATCTCCTCGGTGAAGGCTTCGGCTCCGCGCTTCCGGCGCTGGTCCTCGGCGAAGTTTCCCCGAGCGGCAAGCTCGCAGAGACTTACCCGAAGGCACTGAGAGACGTCCCCTGCCTCGAAGACCTCAAGGTCGACTACAACTGCAATCTGAAATTCCGCGAATCCATCTTCGTCGGCTACCGTTACTATGACACCGCGGAGAAGGAAGTCGCTTACCCCTTCGGCTACGGTCTGTCCTACTCGAAGTTCGAGTACTCCGACCTCAAGGTCGTCAAGGCGGAAGGCGATAAAGTCGCGGTCTGCTTCAACATCAAGAACGTCGGCGACATGAAGGCCGACGAGATCGCTCAGGTCTACGTGGGCGCCTGCTTCGCTTCGAAAGTATATCGCGCCAGAAAAGAGCTCAAGGAGTTCACCCGTGTCTCCCTCGAGCCCGGTGAGACCGCCAACGTGGAGCTCTGCCTCGATAAGTGCGCGTTCGAGTACTACAGCGCGGACCTCGACAAGTGGGTCACCGAAGCCGGTACCTACAAGATCATGATCGGCGCCTCCTCGAGAGACATCCGTCTCAGCGCGGACATCGACATCGCCTCCGCGGACGACCTGTCCAAGGAAAGCGATTACGCGGAGTTCGCACCCCATTACTTCAAGGCGAACATCGCCGAAGTCTCTGACACCGAGTTCTACAACGTCCTCGGCTATGACCTCGACGAGTACCTGCCCGACTCCAGCGACCTCCGCCTGACCCAGGCCGACGCCATCGCCGATGCCACGGCCAGCAAGCCCGGCAAACGCATCAACAGCGCGCTCGACATGGTCGCATCCATCCCGTTCATTCCGGAGAACTACAAGAAGCTCATCGTCGACTCGGTCAAGACGATGCCGCTCAACCGCATGGTCCACGTCTCGAAGGGCATCTTCTCCGACGACATGGCCGACGGCATCGTCACGCTGCTGAACGGCGGCACGGTCGTCGACATGGCGAAACTCATGGCGCTCGGTCTTCCGGCCTCTGCGAAAGCCATCCTGGTCCCGTTCATCCAGAAGAGAGCCACTCCGAAGCCGAAGAAGAAAAAGGGTATCTGATCTACCATGAAACGTTGCATGATCCTGACCTCTCATTTCGAGGGGTCAGATCTTTTCTCGATCGACAAAACCGCATATGACGCCATCATCTGCGCGGACAGGGGCCTGCAGGTGGCAGAAGCCCTCGATCTGTTGGGCGATGTACCGGTCTACCTCATCGGCGACTACGACTCCGGCTCTCCGCCCACCGAAGCGGAGCGGGCGGCGGCCTCCGGCCTCGTCGTCCTGCCGACGGTCAAGGACATGACGGACAGCGAAGCGGCCATCGACCTCGCGGTCACGGAAGGCTTCGGCGTCATCCATGTCTACGGCGGCCTCGGCGGCCGCTTCGACCACACGATGGGCAATCTCGGCATGCTGGCGAAGTACGCCGAAGACCCGCGCGTGAGCGAACTGTGGTTCGAAGACGGGCAGAACCGGGTCTTCCTCAAAACGCCCGGCACGTTCCGGGTCCCTGCCAAGGGTCCGGAAAGCCGCTTCGACTTCTTCGGGCTCATCGCCTACGGCGGCCCCGTCGAAGGGCTGACCATCACCGGGGCGAAGTATCCGCTCGCCGGCCACACGCTGACCCCGGACACGACGCTCGGCGTCTCGAACGAGGTGGCGAAAGACGCCCCCTTCGCCGAAGTCACTCACACGAACGGCCACCTTCTGGTCATTCTTTCGAGAGATCTCTGATTTGGCTTTTCCACAAAAGCAAACGGGGAGGAGAAAGAGTGCCGCGGAGACGCTTGGGGGAAAGAGTGCTGCCCCGGCCCTGCACTCGCGCGGTTCGGGATGGCAAGTGGCTCAGCGGCCTCTTTCGACGGAACCCATTGAAAAGCCAAATCAAAAACCACGAAAAAAGGCTCCTGCCAAACGGCAGGCCCCTTTGTTGTTCGTGATTTATTCCTCTACTGTGTCGAGCGCGTAAGCGGCCTCCAGGGCCACCTTGATGGCGCCTTCGACGGCGTGGACAGCGTCCGGGGTCAGGAGCTCCGCGTCGTCGTTCTCGTTCCGGTAGAACGCGGGAGGCGTATCCGGCAGCGTGGAGATCTGGGCGGCGGAGAGGCCGGCCTTGTCGTAGATCTTGAGGTTGCCCTTGTGGTACTTCGGGTTGTGATCGGTCAGCATGACGCCGGCGTTGGCGGCCGCTTCGTCGATCAGCTTGGAGACCTTGCGGCCCTTGGTGACCGCGTTCAGGGCGTCCGGATCGTAGATGGAGTCGAAGCACAGGATGGTGGTGTCGAGCGCGTCGAGGTCCGCCTTGAAGTCGCGGACGAAGGCTTTGGCGCCGGCGTTCTTCGCTTCCTTGGAGGAAGTCAGAAGGACGCAGAGCTCGGTGTTCTCGAGGCGAAGGTCCTGTTCAGCCATGTAGCGCATGGCGCCGCAGGCGGTGTAAGCGCCCAGCAGGTTGTCGGCGACGCCGGGGAACGAGGAACCGATGGCGACCGTCCGGCTCAGGATGAGCGGGAAGATGACGAAGATGGGCAGTACATAAGCGGCGTACTCGAGTTCGTCCTGGAACCCGAAGTTCAGGGTGCCGTTGTCGACGAGCAGCATGACCACGCAGAAGGCGATGTACAGAAGGATGCCCAGCAGGGTCAGGAACTTGAAGAACCCGGCAGTGCCGCGGGAGATGTTCCGCTTGAAGGGAGCGTCGAGGTTCGCTTCAAAGATGATGCGGGAGACGGGTTCGCCGGTGGATCTCCGACGGGCGAAGACGTTGATGTCTTCGACGCTCTTGGAAGAGCCTCCAAACACGCCGAGGGCCGCCAGCAGAGACAACAGAGCCGTGACCAGAGCGGCCAGGATGAAGTAGGGGTTCCAGAGCGTGAACAGGATGCCGAAGACGGCGGTGGCGAGCAGGAAGATGAAGGTCAGGGCGTTGGACGTGATGTACGCTTTCTGCTTCGCATAGAAGCTGACTTCATCGACCTCGTCGCAGAATTCCTTGAGGTCCTTTGTCAGCTGTTCGCGCAGCAGGAGCTCCGCCTTGCCGCCGGGCTGACGCTTGTTGATGTCCGCGTTCTCCATAAAGCTCTTGGAGGAGCGGACGGCATAGTTGCAGCACTCACGGACTTTGCCGTCGTAGCGCTCGAACGTCTCATTGGCTTTCATAGTATTATGCCTCCTCTTCGTCGAATTCGAAATCGTCGAAGTCATCATCGACGTCTTCCTTCGCACCGCAGATCGCGCAGTCGTGGCGATGGGTCAGGTCGATCTTGTCGATGGTGGCGTTTTCACAGTTGTAGATGAAGAGCTTGCCCTTCATGGCGACCGGGGCGCCCAGCAGGTACTGCAGGACCGAGGTGGACATGAGGGAAGCGATGGTGGAGGAAACTCCGCTGACACTGCCGAAGTTGTCTTCCGGCGGCATCTCTTCGCCGTAGAAGCAGGCGAGACACGGGGTCTCATGGGGCAGGACGAACCCTGCGGTCCCGATGAAGCCGTTGGTCTTGCCGTGGACGAAGGGCTTGCCGAGTTCGACACAGGCCTCGTTGACCAGCATGGCGGTCTGAGGATTGTTCACCGCGAGCACGACGATGTCGTACTGGCTGATGATCTCATAGGCGTTGTCCTTGTTGATCGCCGTGGCGTGAGGGATGATATTGATGAGACTGTTGTAAGCCTTGAGCTTCCGGGTCGCGGAGATGACCTTCAGGGTGCCGAGGTCTTCTTCGAAGTGGATGGAAGCGTTCAGGTTGGACGTCCCGACAATGTTGTGGTCCGCGACACCGATGGTGCCGACGCCGGCGGAGGCGAGGTTGTACATGAGCGTGCTGCCGATGGAGCTCGCACCGATGACGAGGACGCTGGCGTCCTCCAGCTTCTGCTGACCGTCGCCGCTGAATTCCGGGACCATGCCCTGGCGGGAATATCGTTCAGTGTTCATACAGATGTTCCTTCCGTTACTTTTATATAACGGTATAGATTATAGCAGTTGACCTGTGGACTGTAAACAGATTTTTTCTCAGAAATCATACTTTTGTTGTCGCAATTGTCCAAGTGTGTCAAAAAAGAGCCTCCCAGACGGGAGGCTCCGGTGTTTTTGGGGGATGGCCTTAGTGGTCGATCCAGTCTTTGGCTCTTTCGATGGCTTTCTTCCAGCCGGTGTAGAGTTCGTCGCGGGTGGCGGCATCCATCTTCGGATAGTAGATCTTGGAGACTTCGCGATTCTCGGCGATCTCGTCGAGGTCTTTCCAGAACCCGACGGCAAGGCCGGCGCAATATGCGCAGCCGAGCGCGGTGGTCTCGACGATCTTCGGACGGTTGACTTCGCAGTCGAGGACGTCGGACTGGATCTGCATCATGATGTCGGAGACAGAGGCGCCGCCGTCGACACGGATGGACTTGATGTCCATGCCGGAGTCTTCTCTCATGGCGTTGACGAGGTCAGCGCACTGATAGCAGATGGCTTCGATGACCGCGCGGCAGAAGTGTGCGCGATTGACGCCGCGGGTGAGGCCGACGATGCAGCCGCGGGCGTACATATCCCAGTACGGAGCGCCGAGGCCGGTGAAGGCGGGGACGAGGTAGATGCCGTTGGCGTCCGGGACGGACTCGGCGAGTTCGTCGCAGCGGGGAGCCTTGTCGATCATCTGCAGCTCATCGCGAAGCCACTGGATGGTGGCGCCGCAGTTGAAGGCAGAGCCTTCGAGGCAGTAGGTGATGTCGTCGTCAGACAGGGCCCAGGCAATACCGGAGATGAGGTTGCTCTTCGACTCGACTCTCTGTTTGCCGGTGTTCATGAGCAGGAAGCAGCCGGTGCCGTAGGTGGACTTGACGATGCCGTCCTGGAACGCGCACTGACCAAAGAGTGCGGCAGGCTGGTCGCCGATGGCGCCGGAGACCGGGGTGCCTTCGAGACCTTCGAGGCCGGCGATGCCGGGGGCGACGAGGCCGTAGACCTGGCTGGAGGGGACGACCTTCGGAAGGATGCTCATGGGGATGTCCATGAGGGCGCAGAGCTCTTCATCCCAGGACAGGGTGTTGATGTTGAAGAGCATGGTGCGGGTGGCGTTGGAATAGTCCGTGACGTGGACCGCGCTTTCCGGATGGACCGCGCCGCCGGTCAGGTTCCAGATGAGCCAGGTGTCGATGGTGCCGAAGAGGAGTTTGCCCTCGTCCGCAAGTTCCTGTGCTTCGGGGACGTTGTCGAGAAGCCAGCGGATCTTGGTGGCGGAGAAGTAGGCGTCGACGATGAGACCGGTCTTCTGTTTGATCGTCTCGAGATGTCCTTCCGCCTTCAGTTTCTCGGCATAGTCCGCGGTACGGCGGCACTGCCAGACGATGGCGTTGTGGACGGGACGACCGGTCGTTTTATCCCAGAGGATGGTGGTCTCACGCTGGTTGGTGACACCGATGGCGGCGATGTCGGCGGGGTCGATCTCGCCTTCGCCGAGGATGGTGGCGACGCACTGGAGTTCGGTCATGAGGATGTCTTCCGGACGATGTTCGACCCAGCCTGCATGCGGATAGATCTGCTCGAACTCTCTCTGGGACTTGGTGACGATCTTGCCATACTTGTCAAAAATGATCGCTCTGGAACTGGTGGTACCCTGATCCAAAGCCATTACATATTTGGCCATAGCAAAGTTCCTCCTTTATGAAACAATTTTTATAATCCAACTCAAAAAGAAAGGCGCTGAGTGAAGACTCAGCGCCACTTCTAATATTATTCTATTACAGCCAAAAACTTTTGACAAGTACTTATTCTTCCGGAGCGTACAACGCAACGAGACGTTTGAGATACTCGAGACGTTCTTTCGCTTCGG
>JAZOTY010000002.1:0-7975 GCA_045657845.1 Acutalibacteraceae bacterium
TTGTAAGAGAAGTTGTAACCGTCCTGCTGTTCCAGCGCCTTCATCAGGGACCCGAAGGCGCGGTTGCGCGCTTTCAGGAAGTCGTGAAGGTCTTCCTCGTCCGGCCGGAAGTGGCTCGTAAAGACAATATTGGTGACGCCCTGGTTCCGCTCCTGCCGGAGCAGCTCCAGAGACATGTCGAGGTCTTTCGCGCCGTCGTCGATGCCGGGCAGCAGATGGCAATGCAGGTCAGTCATAGCAATTATTTGTCATTCTTGGGTTTGCTCTTGCTTTTACTCTTGTATTCGTACTCGTAAGTGTAGGAATAGGCAGAGGACTTGTGGTCGTTCTTCGCGTCGAAGCCGGTGAGCACGACACCGAGGATGCGGACGCCGACCGCGGTCAGACGCTCTTTCGCAAGCTGGACCGTCTCTTTCGGCGCAAAATCCGAACGGACACAGAGGAGCGCGCCGTCGGCATAGCGGCCGAGGATAGCGGCGTCGGTGACGACCGAGACCGGAGGCGTGTCGAGGATGACATAGTCGAATGCCGCTTTCAGGTCATTGATCAGTTTCTGCATCGGCTCGGCGGAAAGCATCTCGGACGGGTTCGGCGGCACGGCGCCGGCCGTCAGGACATGGATGCCGAGGTCCTCGAACTGGATGAGTGCTTCTTCCACGGTCACATTCCCCGTCAGGATGTCGGTGACGCCTTTGAAATTGCGGCCCAGTTTGAGGTACCGGTTCAAAGACGGTTTGCGGAGGTCGCAGTCGACGACCACGACGCTCTTGTTGTCCTCTGCCAGGGTGATGGCGAGGTTGATGGCCGTGTTGGACTTCCCTTCTCCGGGAATGGCGCTCGTCAGGATGAACGTGTTGAGCTTTTCCGTCGCGGCGATGAAATTCAGGTTGGTACGAAGTGATTTGAACGACTCCACATAGTTGAAGGGGACGTCGTTGCCGGACGCGATCATGAAGTCCGCCGAGGACCGGCGTCTGTTCTTGTCACGTTTCGTCTTTGCCATATCTCATTTCCTTCCTGTTTATTCGGCGCCGTCCCGTTTCAGGACGACCACGATGGTTTTCAGAATGATCTTGATGTCGGACCCGAGGTCCCAGTTCTGGATGTACTCGGAGTCGAGGCGGACGACTTCGTCGAAGTCGGTGATCTTGGACCGTCCGCTGATCTGCCAGAGCCCGGTGATGCCGGGCTTGATGCTCATGCGGACACGGTGTTTCAGGTCATACTGTTCCCATTCGTCCACTGTGGGCGGCCGGGTGCCGACGAGGGACATGTCCCCTTTCAGCACGTTGAAGAACTGCGGGAATTCGTCGAGCGAAGTGTTCCGGATGAAGTTTCCGATCCCCTTCGGCTTCCCGTCTTTTCCCTTCTTCTCGGAGCCGATGATGCGGGGGTCGTCGTCCATTTTGAACATGAGCCCGTCCATCTTGTTCTGGGCCATGTATTCTTTCTTGCGCTCTTCCGCGTCCATGTACATGCTGCGGAATTTGAACATCTTGAACTTTTTCCCGTTCTTCCCGATGCGGGTCTGCTTGAAGAAGATGGGACCGGGCGATTTGATGAAGATGATCGGGCCGATGAAGATGGCGATGATCAGCGTGATGATGCAGCCGACGATGCCGCCGATGATGTCGAGGACCCGTTTGTAGAACATCTGCTGGTAGGTGACCATCTTGACGCTGTTCGTGAGGACCGTGTAGTTGCCGAACCGTTCGACGTAGGCGGTACCGAACTCGTCGGGCGTCATGATGCAGTTGTGGACCGTGATGCCCATCGTGATGAGCTCATCGGTCAGCAGTTTCGGGACACTCATGTCTTCCGGGACACGGATGAAGACTTCGTCGACCCAGCCGTGGCAGATGAAATCGAGTACGTCGTCGTCCGCGCCGAGGACCGGTATATCGCCAAAGCTCTTGAAGGGAGCCACTTCGTCCATGATGTGGACGCCGACGATCTTGAGGTTGTGGAACTGCGGCAGGCTGAAGTTCTCCACGATGTTGTCGACCATGGCCGACGTGCTGATGATGACGACCGACCGGTTGCCCTCGGTGACCTTGTTCGTCTTGTAGAGGAACGTCTTGTGTCCGATGCGGGCGAGGTACGACAGGACGAAATAGATGGCGAGCATCGTGATGTAGATCTTTCGGGAGAAGAGACCGGAGTAATGCAGGAAGAACAGCATGGCCAGGTCGACGAGGACCACGCCGATGATGTGCTTGAACGCCGCCACGAATTCGAGGTAGTAGCCCCGCTTCAGGATGTTCTTGAACGTCTGCAGGAAAAAGACCACCAGGAACTGCGAGACGAACAGGGACAAAGCCACGATCCGGTACACGTCTGACGTGTAGACGAGGGTGCCTTTGAAGATGGCGTAGGCGGTCATCAGACTCAGCTGCATGGCCAGGAAGTCGAGCAGCATGAAGTCCCAGTGCTTCAGCCAGGAAAAGACCGATTTTTTATACATTCAGGATTCCTCCGAGATAAATCGACAAAACTATAATCACTAAATTATAACATTGCATCTTGTATATTACAAGGAACAACTCCACAAAATATAGCGAAAACGCGCAAAAAGGAGCCCCGTCGCAACGGAGCTCCTGAAATGTTTTTACAAGTGTTAAGCCTCCCGGGAAGCGCGGCGCGCCTCGACCGCTTCGCGGGCTTTGTCGAAGGCCTTCATGAGCACCCACATGGTGGGGTACGCGAGGACGACGAAGACCAGCGTGACGAGGACGGTCCGCGTGGTCATGGGTTCCATGTAGACCCAGTCGCGCAGCGGCGAGTACGGCACCACCAGGATCATAACGAGGGACGCGACCGCGGTGAGGGCCCAGATGGTCAGGCGGTAGCGGTCCACCGGACGGCTGATCATATAGAGGAACACGACGCCGACCGTCAACATGACGACGGGGGCCACCGAGTAGAGTTCGGGCAGTTCGAAGCGGAACACGAACGCGAAGAACTCGACGCCGAGGATGAGCAGGACGTCGGTCAGGCCGCCGGGGCCCGCCTTGAACAGGACGTTCGGCAGGAACCGGCCGCGGATGCGCGTGGCGTTCGGCTGCAGCGCCAGGAAGAAGCCGGGGATGCCGATGGTGAGTCCGCTGATGATCGACATCTGGTTCGACAGGAGCGGATACGGGAAGGCGATGAACAGCGTGATGATCGCGAACAGGAACGAGAAGATGTTCTTGACGAGGAACAGCGACGCCGAGCGCTGGATGTTGTTGATGACCTGACGTCCCTCCGCCACGATGGACGGCATAGACGCGAAGTCGGAATCGAGCAGCACCAGCTTGGAGATCTGGGACGCCGCCTGGGAACCGGAGGCCATCGCGATGCCGCAGTCGGCCTCTTTCAGCGCGAGGACGTCGTTGACGCCGTCGCCCGTCATGGCCACCGTGTGGCCGGCCTTCTTGAGCGCCTTGACCAGCGCCAGTTTCTGCTGCGGGGTCACGCGGCCGAAGACCGTGTACCGGGTCGCCGCGTCGTTCAGTTTCTCAGGCGTGTCGAGCGTCGTCGCGTCGACGTAGTTCTCCGCGTTCTCGATGTTCGCCTGTTTCGCGACGTTCGAGACCGTGACGGGGTTGTCCCCGGAGATGACCTTGACCGTGACGCCCTGTTCGGCGAAGTAGGAGAAGGTCTCCGGCGCCTGGTTCCGGATGCGGTTCAGGATGCAGACGAAGGCCACCGGTTCGACCCGGTTCGGGTCGACGTACGGGCGGCCGGCCGCGTCAAGAACGGAGCCGTTGCAGTAAGCGATGAGCAGGACGCGCATGCCCTTCGAGGTCCAGGGCTTCGCGTACTCCGTGACGATGGGGGCGTGCTCTTTCAGGATGAATTCGGGCGCGCCGATGAGGAACGTGTCGGACGGTCCGAACGTGACCGCCGACCACTTGGTCTCGGAGGCGAAGGGCACCACCTGCGTCGGCTGGAACCGGCCGGTGTCATAGGTCCTTGCCGCGTCGTCGCTGCGGAACGATGCGTTCATCGCCACCGCGGTGTCGTTGTCGGCATCCATGGTGCCGTAGTAGGCGTAGAGCATCTCCCGGACGATGTCCTCCGGGAAGCGGTCCGGGTTCAGACACACGAGTTCGTCGACGTCCATGCCGGGTTCCGTGATGGTGCCGGTCTTGTCGACGCAGAGGGTGTCGACCCGGGCAAGGGTCTCGACACAGTTCATGTCCCGCACGAGGACTTTCCGGCGGGACAGCCGCATGACGCTCAGGACGAGCGCGACGCTCGTCAGGAGGTACAGGCCCTCGGGGATCATGCCGATGAGCGCGGAGACCGTCGAGACGATGCTCTCGGACACCGACAGGTCCGCCTTGGTCTTCTGGGAGATGAACAGCGCGATGCCGATCGGGATGAGGGCGATGCCGATGAATTTGATGAGTCGGTCGAGCGAGAGCATCATTTCGGACTTGGCCGCCTCCACGTTGCTCTTCGCCTGATGCGTCAGACGGGACGCGTAGGACTCACTGCCCACACGGGTCAGCTGCGCGATGCAGCGTCCGGACGTGCAGGAGCTGCCCGACTTGAGGCTTTCCCCGGGCGCCTTTGGAATGGCGTCCGACTCGCCCGTCAGGAGCGCTTCGTTGACCGAGATCTCCCCCGCCCGCACGACGGCGTCGGCGCAGATCTGGTCGCCGTTTTTGAATTCGACGATGTCGTCCCGGACCAGCTCGCTGGTGGGGACGTCGACTCTCTGCCCGTCCCGGATGGCGGTGACACTGCCCTCGGCCAGGATGGTCAGTTTGTCGACGGCACGCTTCGACCGGAGTTCCTGGACGATGCCGATGAGCGTGTTCGTGACGACGACGAACAGGAACACACAGTTCTTCCAGGCGCCCACCGCGAACATGAGGATGGCGAGTACGATGAAGATGCCGTTGAAGTAAGTGAATACGTTGTTTTTGACGATCTCGGAAACGCTCTTCGTGTTCTTTTCACCGGACACGTTGGCATAGCCGTTCTGCTTGCGTTCCCGGACTTCAGACGCAGTCAGGCCCTGGTCAAGGGGCGCGTTCACTGCCGGGACTTTACGGTAGGAATCGGTCGCCCCCAGGTCCTCTTCCTGACGAAGGATGACGGACATGTCTTCCCCGTCGATGAACTGCCTGAGTTTCGATGGCATTTGGTTGCCTCCCGATTTCGTTGGTTTCGTTAGTGGTGATTGTAATAGGCGATCCGCCGCAGGACCTTCTCATCGGCCGCGAACGGAGCGTTTTTCAGCTTCGCCGGGTTGGCGGCGAGCTGGGCCGCGATCGCTTCCAGCGCGTCTTCCGGGACGTCCACGACGCCGCAGGACCCCGCGAAGAACGCGTTCAGTTCTTCGAGGCTGTCGAATCCGGCGGTCTTCAGCACAAAGGCCGTTTCTTCCGGGTCCGCCTCGGCCAGGTACCCGGCCAGGAACTGGCCGCAGGCCTGCCCGTGGGGCACGCCGAGGTAGTACGTGAGGCCGTAGCTGAGGCCGTGCGGAAGGGACGTGCCGGTCTGCGCGATCGCCATGCCGGCGAAGGTGGACGCACGCAAAAGGTCCGCGTACGTCTCCGCCGTCGCCTCGGCAGAGGACCCGGTCAGGAACGCCCTGCTGCGGCTCCAGACTTCGAGGCCCTTGACGGCGCACATGCGGCTGTAGTCCGTGGCGCCGGAGTTGATGTAGCTCTCACAGAGATGGCACAGAGCGTCCATCGCCGTGTTGTGGAGGACCTTCACCGGAGCGTGCTCCAGATACTTCGGGTCCGCCAGCGCCAGTTCCGGGAAGATCCGGTACGCGATGCTGCTCTTGGTCTTCTTTTCATGGATGGTCAGGACCGAGACCCCGGTCACTTCAGAGCCGGTCCCGCAGGTCGTCGGGACTGCCGCAACGGGATACCAGCCCGCCTCCGGGTCGTTCCGGAACAGGATGGACGCGTCCTTTTCCGGGTTCTTCGCCATCAGGGAGATGGCTTTTGCCGCGTCCATCGGCGAACCGCCGCCGGTGCCGATGAAAAAGTCGGCGCCCTCGCGGAGCGCGACGTCTCTGGCCTTCATGACCGTCTCGATGGACGGGTTCTCCTCGATCTCGTCAAAGATGAGGAATGGGACATGGTGCGCCTCCAGTGCCGCGGCGACATCCGCTTCCGCGCCGTTGGCTTTGGCGGAACGGCGGCCGGTCACCAGCATCGCCTTCGTGCCGAGGGCGGCCAGTTCGGCGGCATGGGCCGCCACACAGTTTCGCTCTTCATAGACACGTGTCGGCATGTAAAACGTCATATCATGCCTCACTTTCCGCGGTCGTCTCCCCGACCCGCTGCTGTTCCTGCGCTTCCTGGTACCGGAGCGCGTTCTCCTGCTCGATGACCGGCAGGACCTTCGAGACGGCGATGAGGAACCAGCTCGTGAACGTGTCCGGCTTCAGCAGCAGTTCCTGCTTCAAGTCAGACAGTCCGACCCAGCGGCACTCCGACGCCTCTTCCGGATCCATCCGGATGGGCAGGGACGAATCATAGGTCCCGAGGAAGACGTGGTCATATTCGTATTCGTAAAGGTCGTCCGCGAACTTCGTCCGGTAGGTGAACGAGAACAGTTCCTTCACCTCGGTGTCGAGGCCGCATTCGAGCATCAGGCGGCGGTGGACCGCATCTTCCAGCGCCTCCCCCGCTCTCGGGTGAGAGCAGCAGGCATTGGTCCAGAGTCCGCCGGAATGGTATTTCCCGTCTGCCCGTTTTTGCAGGAGCATCCGCTCTCCGTCATAGAGAAACACGGAGAAGGCCCGGTGCAGCAGGCCTTCGCGGTGTACTTCCTCTTTTCCGAGAGAGCCGATCTCTCTGTCATCTACGGTGACGAGGATGAGTTTTTCGTTCGCTTCCGAGGGTTTCATGTGCTTTCTGTTTCCTCCAGGTACTCGGCATCCGTCTGCAGTTCCGACGGGAAGTTCGGCGGGACTTCCGCCTTGTTGCCGGTGTAGAGTTCGTAGTAACGGCCCTTCAGCTTGAGCAGGTCGTCGTGGCTGCCGCGCTCGATGATCCGGCCCTGCTCGAGGACCATGATGCAGTCGGCGTTGCGGACCGTGGACAGCCGGTGGGCGATGACGAAGGTCGTGCGCCCGTTCATGAGGGCGTCCATGCCGCGCTGGACCAGCTGTTCCGTACGGGTATCGATGGACGAGGTCGCCTCGTCGAGGATGAGGACCGGCGGGTCGGCCACGGCCGCGCGGGCGATGGCCAGGAGCTGGCGCTGTCCCTGGGACAGGTTGCCGCCGTCGCCTTTCAGCATGGTGTGGTAGCCGTCCGGAAGCCGGCGGATGAACGCGTCGGCGTTGGCGAGCTGCGCCGCGGCGATGCACTCTTCATCGGTCGCATCGAGCCGTCCGAAACGGATGTTGTCCATGACGGTCCCGGTGAACAGATGGGTATCCTGCAGGACCATGCCGAGGGACCGGCGCAGGTCTGCCTTTTTGATCTTGTTGATGTTGATGTCGTCGTAGCGGATCTTGCCGTCCTGGATGTCGTAGAACCGGTTGATGAGGTTCGTGATCGTGGTCTTGCCGGCGCCGGTGGAGCCGACGAAGGCGATCTTCTGGCCCGGCATCGCGTACATCTGGATGTCGTGCAGGACCATCTTGTCGTCGTTGTAGCCGAAGTCCACGCCGTTCAGCGTGACCGCGCCTTTCAGTTCCTCATAGGTGACGGTGCCGTCCGCCTGATGCGGGTGTTTCCAGGCCCAGCGCCCGGTGCGCTCCTCGCATTCGACGAGGTTGCCGTCCCGGTCTTCCGTGACGTTGACGAGCGTGACATAGCCGTTGTCGACTTCGGGCTCGGTGTCCATCATGTCAAAGACGCGCTGGGCGCCGGCCAGAGCCATCATGATGGCGTTCGCCTGCATGGCGATCTGCGTGATGGGCTGGCTGAAGTTCCGGTTCAGCGTCAGGTACGAGATGAGCGTGCCGATGGTCAGGGAAAAGTGACCGCTGAGGGCAAGGACGCCGCCG
>JAZOTY010000003.1:0-72379 GCA_045657845.1 Acutalibacteraceae bacterium
TCGATGATGCACATCTCTGCGGCATCTCCGCGACGCGGGCCGGTCTTGGTGATCCGGGTGTAACCGCCGTTGACGTCAGCATACTTCGGAGCGATCTCGTCGAAGAGCTTCTTCGCGACATCTTCCTTGGTGACATAGGCAAGGACCTGTCTCTTGGCAGCAAGATCGTCCTTCTTGGCGATGGTGATCATCTTTTCGGTCATCGCACGAACTTCCTTCGCACGGGTAACGGTCGTTTCGATTTTGCCGTTTTCAAGCAGGAACGTGACCATTGCGCGCAGCATCGCTTTGCGGTGGTCGCTGGCTCTGCCGAGTTTTCTGGTACCAGGCATTGGGTACTTCCTCCTTTGTCTTATTCGTCGTCCTTACGGAGAGAGAATCCGAGGGAATCCAGCTTCGCGATGACTTCGGCAAGAGACTTCGTGCCGAGGTTGCGGACCTTCATCATGTCGTCTTCGGACTTGTTCGTGAGGTCTTCTACTGTGTTGATGCCTGCTCTCTTCAAGCAGTTAAAGGAACGAACAGACAAATCAAGTTCTTCAATGGTCATCTCTAAGACCTTCTCGCGGGAGTTGTCGTCCTTCTCCACGAGCACGTCTGTCATGAATTCGGATTCAGACAAGTCGATGAACAACTTGAGGTGATCGTTGAGGATCTTGGCCGCCAGCGATACCGCGTCTTTCGCAGACAGCGTACCGTTGGTCCACACCTCGAGCGTCAGCTTATCGTAGTCGATGCGCTGGCCGACACGGGTGTTCTCTACAGTGAAGTTGACCTTCAGAACGGGTGAGTAGATGGAGTCGATGGCAATGACGCCTGTCGGCGGCTGAAGCTTTTCCTTGTTTCTGTCAGCAGAAACATAACCTCTGCCATTGTCTACTGTCATCTCCATGGACAGCTTGGCATCCTTGTCGAGGGATGCGATGTGAAGCTCCGGATTGAAGATCTCGATTTCGGAATCTCCCTTGATGTCACCGGCGGTGACTTCGCCTTCTCCGGTTGCATCGATGTATACGGTTTTGGGGCCGTCACCGTTGATCTTGATGATGACACTCTTGAGGTTCAGGACGATCTCCGTGATGTCTTCCTTGACACCGGGGATGGTATCGAACTCATGGACTTTGCCGTCGATCTTGACAGAGGTGATGGCATATCCCGGAAGGGAAGAAAGCAGAACGCGTCTCATGCTGTTGCCGAGCGTCGTTCCGAACCCTCTCTCGAGCGGTTCAAGCGTGAACTTGCCGTAAGTGCTGTTCTCTTCCTGGTTGAATACTTCGATATTAGGCTTCTCAATACCGATCATTCGTTAACCCTCCTTAAAAGATAAAAAAGTGGATTGCGGGTTAGTGAGCAGTGGCATTACTTGGAGTAGAACTCAACGATGAGGTGCTCTTCGACCGGGAAGTCCACATCTTCACGAGTGGGGACTCTGGTCACAGTACCGGCAAAGTTTGCCTTATCCAGTTCAAGCCATGCGGGGGTCGTGATGAGGGGAGCGTCTTCGCCGGTCAGTCTTGCAAAGACTGCGGAAGAACGGCTCTTTTCCTTGACAGCAACGACCTGGCCGGGTTTGACCTGGTAGGACGGGACGTCTACTTTCTTGCCATCTACGGTGAAATGACCGTGAGTTACAAGCTGGCGAGCCTGACGACGAGTGGTCGCAAAGCCGAGGTGGAACACAACGTTGTCCAGACGGCGTTCGCAGAGGATGAGAAGGTTTTCACCGGTCTTGCCCTGCATCTTGGCTGCCTTTTCATAATAGGAACGGAACTGCTTTTCCTGTACGCCGTAGATGAACTTCACCTTCTGCTTCTCGTTGAGCTGAGTGGCGTACTCGGACTGTTTTCTTCTCATGTTGCCCTTCGGTTTCCGACGGGTGTCCTTGCCGGCATAACCCATGGTAGCCGGAGAGAAATCAAGGCTCTTCGCCTTTTTGGCGATGGGCTGTCTATTTCTAGCCATATTGGTTTATCCTCCTTTAACGATCAGACACGACGTCTTTTCGGCGGACGGCATCCGTTGTGCGGGATCGGAGTCACGTCTTTGATCATGGTGACTTCGAGACCTGCGGTCTGCAGTGCACGGATGGCGGCTTCACGGCCGGCGCCCGGGCCTTTGACGTAGACTTCGATGGTCTTCATTCCACGGTCGACAGCGACTTTGGCGGCAGTTTCCGCTGCGGTCTGTGCTGCGAAGGGAGTGGACTTTTTGGAACCACGGAAGCCCATTTCACCGGCGCTCGCCCAGGAAACAGCGTTGCCCTGCGTGTCGGTGATGGTGACGATGGTGTTGTTGAAGGTGGACTGGATATGGGCAGAGCCACGTTCGACTACTTTACGGTCGCGGCGTCTGCGGGTAGAAGTGTTCTTCTTGGAACCTTGTTTAGCCAAAGTGTTATCCCCCTTAAATTACTTCTTCTTGTTAGCGATGGTCTTTTTCGGACCCTTGCGTGTACGGGCGTTCGTCTTGGAACGCTGACCTCTGACGGGGAGACCTTTTCTATGGCGAACGCCACGGTAAGAACCGATTTCGATGAGTCTCTTGATGTTCAGAGCGGTTTCCCGACGAAGATCACCTTCGACCTTAAGGTTGTGGTCAATGTAGTCACGAAGCTTGGCAACATCCTGCTCGGTAAGGTCTCTTACGCGAGTGTCGGGGTTGACGCCGGTAGCTTTGATGATATCGTCTGCAGTCTTTCTGCCGATGCCATGGATATAGGTGAGAGCAATTTCGATCCTCTTGTCTCTCGGCAGGTCGACACCTGATAAACGAGCCATGTGTTGGCACCTCCATTAAGTGTTTACGGGTCAGGCTTTAGCCCTGACGCTGTTTGTGCTTCGGGTTCTCACAGATGACCATGACTTTACCCTTGCGCTTGATGATCTTGCACTTTTCGCACATTTTTTTGACAGAAGGTCTGACTTTCATTGTGTTACCTCCTAATAATTACTTCGATCGCCAGGTAATACGGCCGCGAGTAAGGTCGTACGGCGACATTTCGACCGTTACTTTATCGCCCGGAAGGATGCGGATGAAGTTCATGCGCAGCTTGCCGGAAATGTGGGCCAGTATCTGATGTCCGTTCTCGAGCTCCACTTTGAACATGGTGTTCGGGAGTGCTTCGACGACGGTACCTTCAATTTCGATCATATCCTGTTTCGACATGAGTGTATCCTCCTCTAAGTTAATCCAGTGTGGGACGCGGGGTCAGGATGACCGGTCCGTCTTCGGTGATCGCGATGGAGTGTTCGTAATGGGCGGAGGGCTTTCCGTCCGCGGTGAAAACAGTCCATTCGTCACCGGGCAACTGTTTGATCTTTGCCGTGCCCATGTTGATCATGGGCTCGATGGCAATGGTCATGCCGGGCAGCAACCGGACACCTTTGTGGGGACGTCCGAAGTTGGGAACACCCGGCTCTTCATGGAGCTTGGTCCCGATACCGTGTCCTTCGTATTCACGAACGACACCGTAACCGCGACTCTCACAGTACTCCTGGATGGCTGCGCCAATGTCTCCGACCCGGTTGCCCGGGACCGCCTGCGCAATGCCGGCAAGAAGCGCTTCTCTGGTGGTTTCGCACAGCCGCTGCACTTCAGGAGAGACTTCTCCGACATAGAACGTATAGGCGTTGTCGCCATTGTAGCCATCGATCTTGGCACCGGTGTCCACGGAGACGATGTCTCCTTCTTTCAGGATCCGGTCCTTGCTCGGAATACCGTGGATGATCTCGTCGTTCACGGATATGCATGCCGTGTTGGGAAAATCGTAGAGATGCAGGAAGTTCGGTTCCGCGCCTTCCCGTTTGATGTAGTCGTAGCAGACTTCATCGAGTTCCAGGGTGGAAACTCCGGGTTTCACGTATTTGCCGACTTCCATGAGGGCTCCGGCAGAGATCCTGCCGGCTTCCTTCATGATCTCCAGTTCCCTGGCAGATTTCAAAACGATCATGCTTTAGGCCTCCAGGGCGGTTTTGACGCGGTCGAAGATCTCTTCGACGGTGCCGATGCCGTCCACTTCGGCGAGCTTGCCGGCCGCTTCATAGTAACCTTTCAGCGGCTCGGTCTGATCGTGATAGACCTTCAAACGGTCAGCGACCGTTTCCGGTTTGTCGTCCTTGCGCTGGACGAGTTCTGCGCCACAGCGGTCGCAGACTCCCTCGACGTTCGGCTTCTTGGTCTCGATGTGGTACGAAGCGCCGCAGTCCGGGCAGACACGACGTCCACTCATGCGTGCGGTGATCGCTTCGTCCGGGACTTCGATATCGACGACTTTGTCGATGATGATGCCCATCGCGTCCAGAGCTTCCGCCTGGGGAATGGTGCGGGGGAATCCATCGAGGATGAATCCCTTCGCACAGTCGTCTTTTGCAAGACGCTCTTTGATGATGCCAATGACGACATCGTCCGGGACGAGTGCGCCGGATTCGATGAACGCTTTGGCTTTGAGTCCCATTTCGGTGCCGTTTTTCAGCGCCTCACGGATCATGTTACCGGTCGAGACCGTCGGGATGGCATAGGCATCTGCGATCTTTTCTGCCTGAGTGCCTTTGCCGGCGCCAGGTGCTCCAAGGAAAATGATATTCATAAGTCTTTCTCCTTTTCTAAAGGGTCCTTAGCTCAGGAAGCCCTTATACTGACGGACCATCAGCTGAGATTCGAGCTGACGAACGGTTTCGAGCGCGACACCGACAAGGATGATGACAGACGTACCGCCGAGGGCGATGTTCATCTGAGAACCGGTGGCGTTCGTGATCTGAGAATAAACAATGGGAAGAATGGCAACGATACTGATGAGCAGGGAGCCGATCAGAACGATGCGATTCAGGACCTTCTGCAAGTACTCCGAGGTGGGCTTGCCGGGACGGATGCCCGGGATGGTGCCGTTGTTGCGGCGAAGGTTGTTCGCCATTTCCACCGGGTTGTACTGAATGGAAGAGTAGAAGTATGCAAAGAAGATGATGAGGATGAAATACATGATTCCATAGAACCATCTCTCTGCGTCAAACATGCTGAAGAAATTGTCCCAGCCGCTTCCATCTTCGATCTTGTTGTCGACGAACATACGGATCGTCGGGGGCAGGGACAGGATGGAACTTGCGAAGATGATGGACATGACACCGGAGATGTTGACCTTGATGGGAAGGTTGGTGTTCTGTCCGCCGTACATCTTCCGGCCGACCACGCGTTTTGCATAGACGACGGGGATCCGTCTCTCGGAGTTGTCCACCCAGACGATGAACAGGATGCTCGCGATGATCAGGATGGCGGCAAGGGGCGCGTACGCATAGTACAGACCGCCGCGCTTGAAGGCTTCCCACATCATGATGGTGTCCTGCGGGATGCGGGATACGATACCCGCGAACAGGAGGATGGAGATACCGTTTCCGATACCCTTGGCGTTGATCTGTTCACCGAGCCACATCATGATGGCAGAGCCGGCGATGAGGGTGATGATGACGACCAGAGCCTGAAGGACCGCGGAGAAGCCGGTGAAGGCCAGACCGTTGGCGTCCATGGAAAGGTATCCGCCGCTGCGCAGATAGAAGAAGTATGCGGTGGACTGGAGAGCCGCGATGATGACCGCGACGACTCGGGTGATCCGCTGCAGTTTCTTTCTGCCGACGTCGCCCTCTTTGGAGAGACGTTCGAGTGCCGGGATAGCGACACCGAGCAGCTGCATGATGATGGATGCGTTGATGTACGGGGTGATGGACATGGCGAACAGCGTCGAATAGTTGAACGCGTCACCGGTCATCATGTTGAGGTAGTTCATGAAGTTGCCCGCAGAGGTGGTATCGTCGATGATACCCTGGGCAGCGTTCGTGAACGGTACGGAAATGGCTGCGCCGATCCGGAAGATCAGGATGATGAGCGCAGTGTAGAGGATCTTCTTGCGAAGTTCCGGAGTCTTAAGTGCATTGACAAGTGTCTGAAGCATCTTATACCTCCTCGGCACTTCCGCCGACTGCTTCGATCTTCTCCTTTGCAGTCTTACTATAGGCATTCACCTTGACGGTGAGCTTCTTGGTGAGGTCTCCGTTACCGAGGACTTTGACACCGTCTTTCGCCTTTTTGATGAGGCCGACTTTGATGAGAGCCTCTGCGTCGACGACGTCACCGTCGTTGAAGCGCTTTTCCAGATCGGAGACGTTCACGGTCACGATCTCTTTGGCGAAGATGTTGTTGAAGCCTCTCTTCGGAAGACGTCTCTGAAGGGGCATCTGGCCGCCTTCGAAACCGGCACGCTGGGAGAAACCGGCTCTCGCCTTCTGACCCTTGTGACCCTTACCGGCGGTCTTGCCCTGACCGGATGCGGGACCACGGCCGATTCTTTTAACGTCTTTCTTGGAACCCTTTGCGGGGGAAAGTTCGTGTAATTTCATTCGTCGCACCTCCCTCAAGCTTCGTTGACGACTTCGACGAGATGCGCGATCTTGCGGATCTTGCCGGCCGTCTGAGCGTTGTCAGGCTGCGTGCTGACATCGCCGATTTTGCGAAGACCAAGAGAATAAGCGGTAGCGATCTGGTCTTTCTTGTTTCCGATCAGGCTGCGGACGAGCTTGACCTGTACAGTTTTTTCTGCCATTGTTGCCACTCTCCTTAGCCTAAGATTTCGTTGACGGACTTGCCGCGGATCTCAGCGACTTCTTCCACGTTGCGAAGCTGGGACAGACCGTCGAGGGTCGCCCGGACGACGTTGCACGGGTTGTTGGAACGAAGTGCCTTGGACCGGATGTCCTGGATGCCGACCGTTTCGACAACGGCACGGACGGGACCGCCGGCGATGACGCCGGTACCGGGAGCGGCAGGTTTCAGCAGGACGACGCCTGCACCGTATTTGCCAATGACCTCGTGAGGGATGGTGGTCCCCTTCAGAGAAACTCTGATCAGGTTCTTCTTGGCGTCTTCAATACCCTTGCGGATGGCATCCGGGACTTCGCCGGACTTACCAAGGCCGAAACCGACAAGGCCGTTGCCGTCACCGACGACGACGAGAGCGGCGAACTTATAGATACGACCACCCTTAACGGTTTTGGAAACGCGGTTGATGGTGATCACGCGCTCCTGAAGCTCTAAATTAGATGCATCAATTTTAGCCAAAAGTCTTCCTCCTCCCTTAGAATTCGAGGCCGCCCTCACGGGCACCTTCTGCAAGTTCAGCCACACGGCCCTGGTAGACATAGCCGCCGCGGTCGAACACTACTGTTTTGATGTTTTTCTTGACTGCACGCTTGGCAAGGACCTTGCCGACTTCGCGTGCGGCGTCTTTATTTCCGCCGTATTCCTTGAAAGTCTTCTCATTGGAGGACGCGGAGACCAGCGTATTGCCGGTGACGTCGTCAATGATCTGGGCAAAGATGTTGTTCAGGGAGCGGTAAACGCAGAGGCGCGGTCTTTCGGCAGTACCGGAGATCTTACCGCGAACTCTCTTATGACGCTTAAGACGAGCTTTATTGCTATCTGGTTTCGTAACCAATTCGATTCACTCCTTTTCTTACTTACCGCCCTTACCGGCTTTACCTTCCTTGCGGCGGATATGTTCGTCTGCATACTTGATGCCCTTGCCCTTGTAGGGTTCCGGCGGACGCTTCTCGCGAACTTCTGCAGCGAACTGGCCGACCTTCTGTTTGTCGGCGCCGGAGATGGTGATCTTGTTGCCGTTGACTTCAGCAGTCAGGCCTTCCGGAACGGGCATTTCGACCGGATGGGAATAACCGACCGTCAGGTTCAGGGTGTTGCCCTGGACAGCGGCACGGTAACCGACACCATTGACTTCGAGCACTTTGCTGAAACCATTGCTGACACCTTCGACCATGTTGGCGATGAGCGAACGGGTCAGGCCGTGGAGTGCTCTGTTCTGCTTCTGGTCGTTGGGGCGCTCAACGATGACTTCTGCGCCTTCGACCTTCACAGTCATATTCGGATGCACATCTCTGGTAAGAGTAGCCTTCGGGCCCTTTACGGTAACAGTGCAACCGTCGAGTTTGACTTCGACCCCCGCCGGGATGGCGATGGGCTTTTTGCCGATACGAGACATGTACTGTTTCCTCCCTTACCAAACGAATGCGAGGACTTCGCCGCCGACATTGGCTTTGCGAGCCTCTTTATCAGTCATAACGCCCTTCGGAGTCGAGAGGATGGCAACGCCAAGGCCCTTCATGACCTTCGGCATATCCTCGCAGCTCGTGTAGATCCGCAGACCCGGCTTGGAGACTCTTCTGAGTCCGGTGATGACCGGGGACTTGTTCGGACCGTATTTGAGCGTGATCGTAATGATACCCTGCTTCCCGTCTTCTTCGACGGTGAAGCTCTTGATGTATCCTTCATCAACCAGAATCTGAGCAATGGCTTTCTTCATGTTTGATGCGGGAACTTCAACTGTATCATGCTTTGCTGCGTTAGCATTTCTGATTCTTGTAAGCATATCTGCTACAGAGTCTGTAACCTGCATGTTATGTTTCCTCCTTGCTCAAATTTACCAGCTGGCTTTTCTGACGCCAGGGATCTGACCCTTGTGCGCGAGCTCTCTGAAGCAAACTCTGCATACGCCGTATTTACGAAGGTATGCGTGAGGTCTGCCGCAGATCTGGCATCTGTTATGCTGTCTGGTCGAATACTTCGGCTCTCTGGCAGCTTTGACTTTCATCGATGTTTTAGCCATTTCTGAAAACCTCCTTATTCTCTCGCAAACGGTGCGCCCATAAGGGTCAGCAGTTCTTTTGCTTCTTCATCGGTCTTCGCGGTGGTGATGAACGCGATGTCCATGCCGCGAATGGCGTCGATCTTGTCGTACTCGATCTCCGGGAAGATCAGCTGTTCCTTGACGCCCATGGAGTAGTTACCACGTCCGTCGAAGGAGTTGGGGTTGATCCCGCGGAAGTCACGGACGCGCGGAAGCGCGAGGTTGAAGAACCGGTCAAGGAACTCATACATTCTCTCGCCGCGGAGAGTGACCTTCGCTGCGATGGTCATGCCTTCACGAAGTTTGAAGTTCGCGACGGACTTCTTGGCCTTGATGAGAACGGGCTTCTGGCCGGTGATCGTGGAGAGATCGCTGATGACAGCGTCGAGGACTTTCGGGTTCTCCTTGGCTTCGCCGCAGGCAACGTTGACCACGATCTTGTCGAGCTTCGGGATCTCCATGACACTCTTATATTCGAATTTTTCCATAAGAGCAGGTGCAACTTCGCTTGTGTAGATGTCTTTCATTCTAGCCATGTTCACTTGCCCTCCTTATTCAAACTTTGCGCCGCATTTTTTGCAGACACGGAGCTTTTTGCCGTCTTCCACAACATGACCGACGCGGGTCGCCTCGCCGCATTTCGGGCAGACGAGCTGGACTTTGTCAGCGTAAAGAGCGGATTCTGCCTTTACAAGACCGCCGGTCTCGCCCATTCTGCGGGGCTTCACATGTTTCGTGATGATGTTGATGCCTTCGACGATGACCTTGCCCTCTGCAGGGGAGACAGCAAGGACTTTGCCTTTCTGGCCATGGTATTTACCATTGATGACAACAACTTCATCGCCGGTTTTTACATGAACTTTATTCATTGTCTAGCTACCTCCGATTACAGTACTTCGGGAGCAAGGGAGAGGATCTTGGTGAATTCCTTACCTCTCAGTTCTCTTGCCACAGGCCCGAAAATACGTGTTCCTCTCGGGCTCTTATCGTCTTTGATAAGAACGGCTGCGTTTTCATCGAAACGGATGTAGGTACCATCGTCTCTGCGCACGCCGTTGACAGTTCTGACAACAACTGCTCTAACTACTTCGCCTTTTTTGACAGCGCCGCCGGGTGTTGCTTTTTTGACGGAAGCAACGATGACGTCGCCGATGTTGGCGTATCTCCTGTTCGTGCCGCCAAGCACTTTGATGCACATGATTTCCTTGGCACCAGAGTTGTCGGCAACCTTGAGGAGAGTCTGCTGCTGAATCACAGTAATTCCTCCTTATTTACTTGGCTTTCTCAATGATCTCGACCACACGCCATCTCTTGTCCTTGGACATCGGGCGGGTCTCCATCAGGAGAACGCGGTCGCCTACACGGCACTCATTGTTTTCGTCGTGCGCTTTGTACTTGACAGTGCGGTTGACGATCTTCTTATAAAGCGGGTGCTGGACCCTGTCTCGAACGGTAACAACGACCGTTTTATCCATTTTATCGCTGCTGACGACGCCGACGCGCGTCTTTCTAAGATTTCTTTCGCTCATGCTATCAAACCTCTCCTTCCTTAGGCTTCAGTGCCGTGGAGTTCGATATCGCGCTGAATGGTCTTGATGCGGGCGATGTCTTTCTTGACGGCACGAATGCGGGTGGGATTTTCCAGCTGGTTGATGGCCTGCTGGAAACGAAGTTTGAACAGCTCGTCTTTGAGCTCGGAAAGCTTTGCGTCAAGCTCTGCAGCAGACAGCTCTCTAAGTTCCTGAGCTTTCATTACTGTTCACCATCCTCCTGGTCTTTGACTACGAACTTACATTTGATGGGAAGCTTGTTGGCGGCAAGACGCATGGCCTCGCGGGCAACTTCTTCGTCGACGCCGGCGAGCTCAAACATGACTCTGCCCGGTTTGACAACGGCGACCCAGTACTCAACGGCGCCCTTACCTTTACCCATACGGGTCTCGGCCGGGGTCTTGGTGATGGGTTTGTCAGGGAAGATCTTGATCCAGACCTGACCGCCACGCTTGATGTAACGAGTCATGGCAACACGGGCTGCCTCGATCTGGGCGGAAGTGATCCATGCCGGCTCGAGCGCGACAAGACCGTACTGACCGTAAGTGACCTTATTACCTCTGGTAGCTTTACCTTTCATACGGCCACGCTGCTGTTTTCTGTGTTTAACTCTTTTCGGCATCAACATTATTTAGCTCCCCCTTCCTTGTTGTTACGGTTTCTGCGAGGTCTTCTGTTTTCACGGTTCTCACGATTGCTGTTGGTGCTCTCGTGAAGGACCTCACCTTTATAGATCCACACTTTTACTCCGATTCTACCGTAAGTGGTAGCTGCTTCAACAAAGCCGTAGTCAATGTCAGCTCTGATGGTCTGAAGCGGGATGGTGCCTTCGTGGTAGCTCTCCGAGCGGGCGATCTCAGCGCCGCCCAGACGGCCGGATACCTGGACTTTGATACCCTTTGCTCCAAGTCTCATTGTTCTACCGATCGCCTGTTTGACCGCTCTTCTGTAAGAGACACGTCTCTCGAGCTGGCCGGCGATGTTTTCTGCAACAAGAGTTGCGTCGAGGTCCGGCTGCTTGATCTCCACGATGTTGATGGAGACCGGCTTGCCGAGCATCTTCTCGACCTCACCCTTGAGCTTGTCGATTTCAGAACCGCCGCGGCCGATCACGATGCCGGGCTTCGCGCAGAACACGTTGATTCTGACGCGTTTGGTATCACGCTCAATTTCAACCTTCGGAACACCGGCTGCTTTCAGACGGTCAAGAAGGAACTTTCTGAGCTTGTAGTCTTCCACAAGAGTCGCGCCGAAATCTTTGTCATCTGCATACCAGCGAGATTCCCAGTCTTTGATGACGCCGACACGAAGTCCGGTGGGGTTTACTTTCTGTCCCATGTTTTTTCCTCCTCCGTTGGTTATTCTGCTTCCTTGAGCACGATCGTGATATGGGAAGTTCTCTTACGGATGATGTAAGCTCTGCCCTGTGCTCTCGGACGGATACGCTTGAGGGTCGGACCCTGGTTTACGAAGCACTCGGCAACGTAAAGTTTCGAGGTGTCCATGTTTTTGACCTCAGCGTTTGCCATTGCTGATTTGAGGACCTTCTCAAGGACTTCACACGCGGCTTTCGGTGTGTGCTTGAGGATGGCCATCGCTTTTTCTGCGTCTTCCCCGCGGATGAGATCGAGAACGATCTGAACTTTACGCGGAGCGATTCTGACGAAAGTAGCGGATGCTTTAGCTTCCATTATTTACACACTCCTTTTAGCCTGATTTGGAACCCGAGTGACCTCTGAAGGTCCGCGTCGGTGCGAATTCGCCAAGTTTGTGTCCGACCATGTCCTCCGTTACATAAACCGGGACATGCTTGCGGCCATCGTGAACTGCGAAGGTATGACCAACGAAATCGGGGAAAATGGTGGAAGAACGGCTCCAGGTTTTGAGGACCTGCTTGTCACCGGTCTCGTTCATCTTCTGAACGCGGGCCAGCAGCTTCGGTTCTACATAAGGGCCTTTCTTAAGACTTCTGCTCATGATCCTTATCTCCTTTCACGATTACTTGCCGTTGCGACGTCTAACGATCATCTTGTCGGACTTCTTGTTATGTTTCCGGGTCTTGTAACCAAGAGCGGGTTTGCCCCACGGGGTCACAGGGCCGGGACGGCCGATGGGCGATTTACCTTCACCACCGCCGTGCGGGTGGTCGTTCGGGTTCATGACGGAACCGCGGACGGTCGGGCGGATGCCCATGTGACGGGTGCGGCCTGCCTTACCGATCTTGACGTTCGCGTGGTCCGCGTTACCGACCTGGCCGATGGAGGCCATGCAGATCTCGGGGACGTTGCGAAGCTCGCCGGAGGGCATACGGAGAAGGGCATAGCCGTTCTCACGAGCCATGAGCTGGGCAGCGTTGCCGGCGGAACGGGCGAACTGTCCGCCGCGGCCGGGGTAGAGTTCGACGTTGTGGACGAACGTACCGACCGGGATGTTGACCAGCGGAAGGGCGTTGCCGGGCTTGATGTCGGCGTCCGGACCATTCTCGATGGTGTAGCCGACTTTCAGGCCGACGGGAGCGAGGATGTATCTCTTCTCGCCGTCTTCGTACTGGACAAGGGCGATGTTCGCGGAGCGGTTCGGGTCGTACTCAAGGGTGAGGACCGTTGCCGGGCAGTCGAACTTGTCGCGCTTGAAGTCGATGATTCTGTATTTTCTGCGGTTTCCGCCGCCTCTGTGGCGGACGGTGATTCTTCCGTAACTGTTACGACCGGAATGCTTGTTCATCGGTTCCAGAAGGCTTCTCTCGGGAGCAACCTTGGACAGTTCGGAGTAATCGGTGACAGACATGTTTCTGGTGCCGTTGGTGGTCGGCTTAATAACTCTGATCGCCATTTAGATTCACACTCCTTATACCATGCCTTCGAAGAACTCGATGGTCTTGGAGTCTTCGGTAAGGGTCACGATCGCTTTCTTCCAGGAAGCCTTGTAGCCTTCGTAACGACCATAGCGGCGTTTCTGACCACGGACATTCATGGTGTTGACTTTCTGAACTTCGACACCGAAGAGCTCTTCACAGGCCTTTTTGATCTCGACCTTGTTGGCGTCTTTCGCAACGGCGAAGGTGTACTTCTTCATTGCGGTGTTGCCCATGGTTTCCTCGGTGATGATGGGGCGGAGGATGATGTCCTGTGCTACTTTACTCATGCATATACCTCCTCAAGCTTCTCTACGGCAGCCTTGGCAATGACGACTTTGTCGGCATTCAGGAGGTCGTAGACATTGATGGCATTGACCGGGCTGACTTTGACGCCGGCAATGTTTCTTGCGCTCTTGTAAACGACTTCGTCCTTTTCGGCGGTGACGATGAGCGTCTTCTTGACAGCACCGAGTGCGTTCAGGGCTGCGACCATGTCTTTGGTCTTGATGGCGTCCATCTTGATGTCGTCGACGATCTGGAAGGCATCGTTTGCGACTTTGTCAGACAGCGCGGATTTCATCGCGAGCTTTCTGACCTTCTTGTTGATATCGAATCCGTAGCTGCGGGGCTTCGGACCAAGGGCGACACCGCCGTGTCTCCACTGCGGAGAGCGGGTGGAACCCTGTCTTGCGTGGCCGGTGCCTTTCTGTCTCCAGGGCTTGCGGCCGCCGCCTCTGACTTCAGCGCGTGTGAGGGTGGACTGAGTACCCTGACGCTGGTTTGCCAGGTAGTTGACAACGACGAGATGCATGGCGGACGTGTTCGGCTCGATACCGAAGATGCTGTCGCTCAGATCCATCTTGCCTTTTTCCTTACCGGCAAAGCTGTAAACTTTAACGCTAGGCATGTCTTACTCCTCCTTACGCTTTGACTGTATCTTTCAGAATGACGATCCCGCCTTTGGGGCCGGGGACGGCGCCCTTGATGGCGATGAGGTTGTTTTCGGCATCGACCTTGACAACATCGAGATTCTGGATGGTGACGCGCTCGTGACCAAGATGACCGGCGAGCTTCTTGCCTTTGAAGACGCGGGACGGATCTGAGCAGGCGCCCAGGGAACCGGCGTGTCTTGCGTTGGGACCGGTACCGTGGGACTCTTTCAGGCGGTGGAAGTTCCAGCGCTTGATGGCACCAGCCGTACCTTTACCTTTGCTCGTACCGATGACATCGACTTTGTCACCAGCTGCGAATGTGTCAACTTTGACGATATCTCCGACGTTCAGTTCGGAGGTGTCGGCGAGGCGGAATTCGCGAAGAACTTTCTTCGGGGCGACGTCTGCCTTGTCGAAATGACCCTTTTCGGGTTTGTTGACGCGTGTGACCTTCACATCGCCAAAACCGAGCTGGACAGCTTCGTAACCATCGTTCTCGATGGTCTTCTTCTGGACGACGGGGCACGGACCTGCTTCGATGACGGTGACGGGAATGACGTTTCCGACTTCGTCAAAGAGCTGTGTCATACCGATTTTCTTACCGATAAGACCTTTCTGCATATTGTTTTCCTCCTTTGGTTATTGGTTGATGGATGCGTCCACCAACATGACCGTACAGTGTTTCCTCTGAGATGGCTTAGAGCTTGATCTCGATGTCAACACCGGCGGGAAGCTCAAGACCGGTCAGGGCTTCGATCGTTTTGGCCGAAGGTCTGATCACGTCGATGAGTCTCTTGTGGGTGCTCTGCTCAAACTGCTCACGGCTGTCCTTGTACTTGTGGACGGCGCGCAGGATGGTGACGATCTCTTTCTCGGTCGGCAGCGGCACGGGGCCGGATACCTTGGCACCGGTGCGCTTCGCGGTCTCAACGATCTTCTCAGCGGCGGTGTCGACGAGGTTGTGGTCGTAACCTTTCAGTCTGATACGAACCTTTTCTTTTGCTGCTTTGTTCTGTGTTGCCATTGTTAGATTCCTCCTAAAGGTTGTAATGGCGGGCACGCTGTTTTCCACTCCAGTGGAAAATTTTCAACACTGCGCCGGGTGTTTCCCTTTTCAGTATTGAAAAAACCTGGCGGCCTTTCGGCCTCCGGGTGGCACAAACAGCTTGGCACATAGTTCTCCCGTCTTGCAACCCTACGGGGTTTCTACGTACACAATATTAGTTTCGCCCGGTTTAAAATCGGACATACTCCGCGGAAATTTCCCGTCTCGGTGGACGGCCACCTCCCGCATCATCGCATATCTCTACGTGACATGGGCGCAATACGCCCCTTTTCACGTGCCTAGAGATATTATCATATATATAAGGGCATTGCAAGAAAAATTTCAGCTTTTTTTACAAACTTTTTTGGAAAATTTCGGCGCTTTTCACAATGGATCAAAATATAGCGGTGCCGGGCGTTCCATCCACAAAATCTAGGCCTCCGGTTGCGCAAAGGAAATCGGGTATATATAATGTATAAGTACTAAAACAAAGGAGTTTTCCTATGTCCAGACCTCTGGCGGACCGCATCCGCCCCCGCACGCTCGACGAGATGGTCGGCCAGCGCCACCTCCTGGCGCCCGGCATGGCCCTGCGCAACATCGTCGAGTCCGGGAACATCCCGAACCTCATCTTCTACGGCCCCTCGGGCATCGGCAAGACGACCCTCGCGAACATCATCGCCGAGAAGACCAACAAGAAACTGTACCGGCTCAACGCCACCACCTCCGGCATCGCCGACATCAAGGACATGGTGGCGGACGTGGGCACGCTCGCCGCGCCCAACGGCATCCTTCTGTACCTCGATGAGATCCAGTACTTCAACAAGAAACAGCAGCAGAGCCTGCTCGAATATCTCGAGAGCGGCGACATCACGATGATCGCCTCCACCACCGAGAACCCGTACTTCTATGTCTACAACGCCGTCATCTCCCGCTGCTCGGTCTTCGAGTTCAAGAGCGTGACCGCGGAGGAGATCGTCCCGGCGGTGGAGCGCGCCTTCTCTGTCGTCGGCGAAGAGAACGGGGTCACTTACGACGTCCCGGACGATGTGGCATACGCCATCGCTCAGGCGGCCGGGGGCGATGTACGGAAAGCCATCACCACGGTCGAGCTGTGCAGCATGGCAGCCGGCGCCGGCGAGGGCGACCCGCCGGTCGTCTCCGTCGGGAAGGAGCTCATCGAGCAGATCACGGCGAAGTCCGCCATGCGCTACGACCGCGCCGGAGACGACCACTACGACATCGTCTCTGCCTACCAGAAATCCATGCGGGGCTCCGACCCGGACGCCGCGCTCCATTATCTCGGCCGTCTGCTCGAGGCCGGCGACCTGCCCTCCGCCATCCGGCGGCTCCTGGTCTGCGCCTGCGAGGACGTCGGTCTCGCCTACCCGCAGATCATCCCGATCGTCAAGGCCGCCTGTGACATCGCGCTGCAGGTCGGTCTGCCGGAAGCGCGCATCCCGCTCGCCGACGCGGTCATCCTCGTCGCCACCAGTCCGAAGTCCAACTCCGGTGAGAAGGCGATCGACGCCGCCATGGGAGACCTGGCCGCCGGGCGCTCCGGCCCCATCCCCCGTCAGCTGCAGAACAAGCATTTCGACGGTGAGGACCAGGAGGTCAAAGGCCAGTTTTACATCTATCCCCACGATTACCCCAACCACTGGACCTACCAGCAGTACCTGCCTGACGCTCTCGTCGGCACACAGTATTACGTGCCCGGCCCCAACAAGAATGAACAGGTGTCAAAGGCATATTGGGATAAGATCAAAAAGGATAAGTAAACCTATTTCGAACATATTGCTCATTGTAAAGTCAAGCCCGTTTTCTTGCGGAAAACGGGCTTGACTTTTGTTAATTATTACAGTTTGTATATTGTTTGAACGGAAAAATGTGAAAAACTATGCGGAAAGGTTTAAAACAATTTTGATCAACCACGTAATATAGGGCGTTTCACGCTTTGCGTGGATTCCACAGAAAAGATTTTACTTGACAACCGCTCTTTACGAAACGTTGAATCCGTACGCTTGTTCGATAGCGAAATCAGCACATTGCATAAAAAGTGGTGTCACCGCATGCGACGTATGCTGCCCGGCCGTAACGATTACTGCTCCGAGGACCAGAATGGTCAGCAGGAGTCCGACGAGGAGCCTGCCCCACCAGGTGCCGAGGAAGCGCTTTTTCGCGGCCGGTTTTTTCGCCGGCTCTTCCTCCGGGACCGTGTCGTCGTCCCCGGATCCCTCCTCGTCGAGATAGCTGTGGAGGACGTCGTCGGGGAGTGCCTCTTCCCCGTCCTCCCGAAGCGCGGTCATGCCCTTCGGCAGCTGGATCGTATTGGTGATGTAGAACTGCTGACGGATCTCCGACCAGATGGAACGGAACGAAACGGTCTCTTCGGCTTCGAGCGGTACATCGCCCGGACCGGTCAGGGTATAGGCCGGTTCGGCCGCGCCCGCCCAGTCCTTGGTGGACGCCTCGTAGAAACGGTTGTAGAGGTCGAGGAGCCAGTTGAAGAACGCGAGACGGGACTTCGCGTAGTCTCTGGCGCGGACGCCCGCCTGCGGCTCGAGTTCCATGACGGTCTTCTCGGCGCAGATGAACGCCTCCCGGAGGACGTCTTCCTGCTTCATGGCTTCCGCGTCGTTCTCGTTCCAGCGAACGATGGCCAGACGCTGCGCCGGGGTCATCTCGTGCAGGACCGACAGCACCAGAGCGCCGATGGTCTCGCTGTCCAGCATGACGTCGCCGGAGACCTCCTGGCGGCACGCCTCCGCCGTGACCAGCGGCTGCGGTTCCGCAGGCCGGGCGTTCGCCACGCCGATGTACGCCTCCGTCTCCAGCTGGACCGACTCGAGGCGGCGCTTCTTGAGGCAGACGTCGCGGGTCAGGGCGCGGCCGAGGATCGGAAAATCTTCGGGGTCGCTGAGCGTCTTGATGCGGTCATACATCCGCACGAAGACTTCGCGGACCGCTTCATCCGTCTTCCGGCGGCCCTCCGCGGTCGCGGGATCGAAATACTTCATGCAGATGGCCCGGCACTTCCGGATGCTCTGATTGTAGAGGAACTCATAGGCGTCCTCGTCGCCCTTCCGGGCGGCGTTGATGGCGCCGGTATAATCGATCTTGTTCGCTTCGCTCATAAACCTCTCTCCCAACAAAGGAACTCTGCCAACCATTATACCGCAAAAAAGCCCTCCGGAAAACCGGAGGGCCGTTTTGGTTTTGTTAGCAAATCGCGGGAGGCGATTTACTTCATGATGCTCTGGAAGCTCGTGTAGGTCTTCAGAGCGCCGTTGTCATCATACGCGAATGCGCGGGCACCGGTGTGGTTGTCCCACTCATAGGTGACAAGGTCGACTGCCTCTTCGTTCAGAGCGCGGCAGGTGATCCAGTTGTCGCCGAAGTAAACCTTCGTGAGGCCGTTCTCTTCGTCCTGTTCGCTCTTGGTCGGGGTGACGTCCTTGAGATAGTCAAGGGTCTTGTCGCCGACGGTGACAGTCTTCAGAGTGCCTTCATCCCAGTTGTAGGTCGCGCTCTCGATGGCGCCGTCCTTGTCGGCCAGGGTGGCCTTGGTCAGGACGCCGTCCTTGGTCTCGAACTGGAAGCACTTCTTGGCGCCGAGGGCGTCGGTGAATCTCAGCTCGGTGAGGGTGCCGTCATTGATCTCGGCGATGGCCGGGAAGACATAGGCATACTTCTCAACGAGAGACTTCGCGTCGCTGGTCTGAGCAATGACGTATGCGACCGGGTTGGTGTTGATGACGTTCAGACCGGTCAGGAATCTGCCGACATCGTTCGTGTTGATGTCGAGGATCGAACCGTCAACGGTGACCGGAACGGTCTTGGTCTTGACGTCGGCATCGATGACATAGGCATCGAGGTCGCCGGATTCGACAGTGCTGACATCGAGGTCAGGGGTCTTCACGCTGACATCCGGAGTTTTGATGTCGGCGTCGCCCTTGGCACAGCCGCTCGCGCCGGTGCTGCATCCGCTCGCGCCGGTGCTGCATCCGCTGGCGCCGGTACCACAGCCGCTCGCGCCGGTGTTGCAGCCCTTGAGGCCGCCGAAGATGAGGCCGAGGAGAAGGAGGCAAAGAAGCAGCGGCAGGAGCCATTTCCAGATGCCTGCGAGGCCTTTCTTCTTGCCTGCGGCAGCGGCGACGGCAGCCTTGTCGTCATCATCCTTCTTGAGGTCGATGTCGGGAAGTTTCGCATCGATATCGGCTTTGATGTCGGCCGCTTTCGCTTTGAGATCGACATCGGGAAGATCGACATCGACATCTTTCAGTTTGGCGGCAGCAGCGCCGACCGCAGCGGCACCGGCAGCAACGCCTGCACCGACTTTACCGAGGTCGACATCGGGTTTCTTCACGTTGATATAGGGAAGTTCCTCTTCGACTTCGACCTTGGGCAGGTCTGCGTCGACTTTCGGCAGATCGACATCGGGAGCCTTGACGTCGAGATCGACTTTCGGCAGATCGACATCGGGAAGATCGATCTTCGCGTCAGCGAGTTTCGCTTTCCAGTCGAAGCCCGGAAGGTCGAGATCGAGGTCGCCGAACTTGCTGACCAGACCGGTGGCGGCAGCAGCGCCAACACCGAGAGCCGGCCATTTGAGCGTGCCCTTCAGGCCGTCCCAGATGGAAGTCCAGGTCCAGCCCTTGTCCTCGGGCAGAGCATAAATGTAATCGCCGTCGAATTTCTCACGCATCAGACGGGTGAAGAAGCTCATGGGGGAAGCGGCATACTTCGTGTAATCGAAGACGTCAGTATCCCATTTGCCGGCCTCTTCTTCGACTTTGCCCTTCGCGATGTTCAGGCCGCCGACGACGGATCCGGGAGAGATACCGAGTTTCTTGGCGATCTCAGCAACAGAGTAACCTTCGTTCCAGAGAAGGAGCTCGGTCTTCTGACGCTGGGGAAGAACGCCCAGGATCTTCTCGGTGAGGTCCTTGACCGTAGCAAAGGTCAGGACGCCGTCCTTCTTCTCTTTCTTGTAGTCGGAAAGAGTGAGGAGGGCAAGATCTTTGACTTCCGCGTCTGCCAGACCGCCGACTTTGGCAGCCTGCTCGGCGCAGGTCAGGTGGGCGATGCGTTTGACCCAGCCCAGGAAGTCCGTCGGGTCTTTCTGGTCGGCGAATTTTTCCGCGACCGTCCCGAAGGTCGTCGTCAGAGCCGTTTTGGCATCGTCGTCATCGAGGAAATACTTTTTGCAGATCTCCCAGACATACGGAGCGGCCTCATCGAACAATACTTTGTAGGAATCGGTATCGCCGCGCAGTGCTGCGATGACTCTCTTGGCAATGGTCAAGATTTTTTCATCCATAAAAAACACCTCTTGCTTTCTTGTCGTTTTCCTTCTTAATCTTTTCAGAATAAGACTATTTTGACAGTTACATTATACAACAAATTTTTATGCATGTATGAAAAACTTTGAAAAAAGTTGCACATCTATCACACATTATGCACAAAAACGCCGATGATTTTGGACAAAAAAGAAAAATCGTCCCGACAGGCGAGACGATCATCACATTTTCAATATCGCGTTATGCTTATGAGTAGCTCTGCAGAGCCTTCTGCACCCGCGGCATCAGGAGCTTCGCGAGCGTCCCGATGATGGCGCCGGTCACGAGGCCGGCCACGAGCAGGACCGGCAGGTAGCCGGCGAGCTGGAGGGTCCTCACGACGATGGCCGCGGTGATGACCTGCCCCACGTTGTGGAGGACGCCGCCGGTCATGGACATGCCGATGAGCGAGACGTCGTCTCTGCGGGAGAGGAGGTACATCGCGGCAAAGCTCAAAAGGCCGCCGGCCAGGCTGTACCAGAGGGACATGACGTTGCCGAAGAGCAGGCTCGACAGGAAGATGCGGACGAGGCTGATGAGGAGCACGTCGACGGCCGGGAGGAACGTGAGGCCGAGGAGGACCACCAGGTTCGCGAGGCCGAGTTTGATGCCGGGCACGCCGAAGTTGAACGGGATGAACGTCTCCATGTAGGAGAAGATCATCGCGAGGGCGACCAGGATGCCGTCCAGCGCCACACGCCGTCCGGGCGACCCGGTGGGCGATTTACGGGAAGTTGCCATGAGGTCTCCTTTCAGTTAGAAGGCAAATTTCTTTCTTCTCCGGCAAAACCCCCGAAGCCCACAGCCCTTTGGTTCGCTTCGCGGCGCTGCGCGCTGTGCAGCCTCACTTGGAGACGCCGGATTTTGCCTCCGAAGAAAAAATTTGCCTGTTACTTCGCAATTTCGTCGACGTCGGATGCTTCGCCGGCGACCACTTCCGCCACCAGCTTGTGCGGCAGGCAGACGAGGGTCTCGCCGGTTTTGGAGATCTCGCCCTGCTGCTCGCAGTAATGGTCGGGGCAGTCCGCGTCTTCGATGTGTGCCTTTCCGCCCTCGATGACCAGCGTATTGTGTCCGTACTTCGTGTCGAAGGGGACCCGCTGTTCTTCGACGAGCGCGTACGTCCCGACGACTTTGCCGTCCACCTTCACCTGCACCGACCCGCCGGGGTCTCCGCCGGCAAAGCGGAGCACGAGGGCAAGGATGCCCGCGAGCAGCAGCACGGCCGCTGCGATGAGGAAGTCTTTCTTCTTCATGAGACGTACTCTACTTTCGTGTTTTCGTCCATCGGGGTGAACCGGTCTTTGAGGCCCTCCGACACGACCAGGCTGCCGTCCTTCTCACAGAGGACGAACTCGAAGTCTTTCGTGTGGGCTCTCCAGAAGTCGATCGCCCTGTCTTTGCCCATGATGAACAGGGACGTGGACAGGCCGTCGGCAAGCGTGCCGTCTTCCGACACGATGCTCACCGAGACGAGCCCGCTGTCCGCGGGGTACCCGGTGGAGGGATCGATGATGTGGTGGTACACGACACCGTCTTCCTCGAAGAACCGTTCGTACCCGCCGGAGGTGATGACCGCGGCATCGTGGATGGAAACGATGCCGAGCATGCTCTCCTCGTCGAGCGGGTCCTGGATGCCGATCCTCCACTCGGTGCCGTCCGGTTTGAAACCGACGGCCTGGACGTTGCCGCCGAGGTTCACGAGGCCGGAGGTGACGCCGAGATCCCGGTAGAGCTGCGCGACGCTCGCGGAGGTATAGCCCTTGGCGATGCCGCCGAAGTCGACCTGGGTCCCGTCCACCGTAAAGGCGACGGACTGCTTCTCTTTGTCATAGTCCAGAGTCGAGGCGTCGACCAGTTTCAGCGCCGTTTTCAGGTCGCCGTCTGACGGGACCTGATAGTTCTGGTCCGTGAAGCCCCAGAGCTTCATGACCGGATAGATAGTGATGTCGAAGACGTGGTCAGTGGACTCGTAGAGGTCCAGCGCCGCGTCCATCAGGATGCTGGTGTCGTCGGACAGTTTCCCGCCGTCGTTCCGGTTGAGTTTCGACACTTCACTGGAGTCCTTGCCGGTGGACAGGAGCGCGTCTAACCGCTGGATCTCCTTCACAGCGGCGTTCACGGCCTTCTCGCCGCGGTCTCCGTAGGCGGACAGCTTCATGTAGGTGTCCATCGCGAAAATGTCCCGGGTGAACGGCTCGGCATCGGCGTCTGTCCCGCTGTTGCCGTGGTCTCCGCTCTTCCCCGCGCACCCGGCCAGGGCCATGGCGCACACCATGACCAGTGCCAGCAGCAGGGCGATATACCGTTTGAGCTGTTTCAACGCCGTTCCTCTTTTCTGTGACGACCGGGGCGCTTCCCCGGTCCGAAAGTCTGTACCCATTCTAAAAAGATTGGGGCGGGAAGTCAACCGGAAGCGCCCGGAAACAGGAAAAAGCCCGCTCCTCACGAAGCGGGCTTTCGTGTTTCGATTATTCTTCGACTACGATGGCAGCGTCCGGAGCGTTCTTGCGGACGGACTCGATGCCGTTCTTGCAGCCGGACTTGGAGGTGTAACCCTCGCCGGTCGCGATGATCTCGCCGTTCTTGGCTTTCAGGCGGAAGCGGAATTCGCCGGCTTTGTCGGTGTAGATCTCGAACTTCGGGTTCTTCTCGGCAGCATAGCCTTCGACGGTCTGGTCTTCGACCGGAGCGATGGGAGCGTTGGTCTGAACGCTCGCGATGCCGTTCTTCGCGCCGTCGATCGCTTTATAGACCTGCGAGACCGCAATGACTTCGCCGTTGCCGGCTTTCAGATTGAAGACGTAGCCTGTGTTGGTCGGTTTGATCGTAAATTTGCCCATGGGTTTTCCTCCTTTGTACATTCAATGTGTTGCGCGCAAACGAGTGGACTCGTTTCACTTCATTGTATGCACACTTTGGAGGATTCCCGCGGTTCTAGTAAATATCTTTATCTTACACTCTGCCGAAGCACTGGACCCAGTAGCAGTAGTTGCCGACCTTGTAGCAGGCGCAGCCGACCGCGTTGAAGTTCGGGTTCAGCATGTTGCGGCGGTGGCCCTGACCGGAATAGGGCTTGTCGATCTCGGCGAACGCCAGCATGACTTCGGTCACGGAGCTCTGCCCGCAGGCGATGTTCTCGCCGAGGGCGCGCATGTTCGGGTAGGCGGTGAAGCACCGGGTGCCGTTCGGGCGGGTGTGGGAAAACTTTTTGACGATCTCCTTCGCGCGGACCTTCGCCGTCTTCTCCAGCGCGGCGTTGTAGGTCAGGACCGGCAGCTGATCGAAGAGGTTCGTGTTGTAGAACGTGCGGGTGAAGTTGTCCGCGTTAAGGTACGAGACGAACGGCTCGCGGCGCAGGGCGTTGAGGGCGATGTACTCGGTCGTCACGTCGACGAAGGCGGCATTTGCCTGAGCGGTCACGGTGCCGGGGACGGCTTTGGCTTCGACGGCGAAGGCCGGGACGGCGGCCGTCGCGAGCATCAGGGCGGTCAGCAGGGCCGCGAAGAGGACTTTGATTCTCTGTTTCATAGGGACTCTCCTTTGTTCTCAAATTGACTCAACTCATTATACCATACTGTCCTGCGCCGGGACTGCCCTGCTCCGGACTGAAAAAAAGAAGCCGGCAGACTTCTCGTCTGCCGGCTTTTCTAAAGATGTTAGATGGTCCACGGATGCAGCGGCCAGGTCAGGAATTTGATCAGCTGGAACAACGTAAACATTCTGCGCCCTCCTTTCCAAAGCTTTATAGGTCCGATTCCATAGTAATCTATTCCTATACACGTGTAAAAGAGGCTGACGCATATGTTTACAGTTTCTTTCGAAAGCGCTTAACATGGGGTAAAAGCGCACGGAACATTGGGTAGAATTCGCATACTTGCGCCGTTTTTAATGAAAAGCTGTTTGCTTAACGGCGCAGCCTGAAGGTTCGATTCCCTTACCGAAATAAAAAGAGAAGAGAGAGCTCAGTGAGCTCTCTCTTCTCTTTTGGTGACCCGGACGGGAATCGAACCCGTGTTACCGCCGTGAAAGGGCGGTGTCTTAACCGCTTGACCACCGGGCCGTGGAATGGGACACCCGGAGGTGTCCCACATGGTAGCGGCGAGTGGACTTGAACCGCTGACCTACCGGGTATGAACCGGTTGCTCTAGCCAACTGAGCTACGCCGCCATGTGCAATCAAGCGAGAGTTATTATAACTTATGAATAAGGGCAAGTCAACAGATTTTTCTTTATCAAGGTAACAGGAAGTTTCTGAGGTCGGCGACCTCGTTGCAAATGGCGTCGGCGCCTGCCGCACGCAGTTCCTCTTCCGTGCCGTACCCGTACAGAACACCGACCGCGTTGACCCCGGCTGCCTTTGCGCCCTCCATGTCGAAGTGGCGGTCGCCGATCATGGCGACGGTCGGGGGCAGGAGCATCAGCTCCTTGAGTGCCTGGTTCACGAGGACCGTCTTGTTGGAGTTGTGGTTGTCCATCGCCGGACCCACGACCGCGTCGAGATGGTCGGCCAGGCCGAAGTGCGCGACCAGCCGGTCGAGGAACTCTTTCGGCTTGGAGGAGACCACCGCCGTTTTGACGCCGGCGTCGTGAAGGTCACGGAGTAAATCGCCCACGCCTTCATAGAGATAGCACTCGAAGATGCCGGTCTCTCGGTAGTACACGCGGTATGTGTCGGTGAGTTCGTTCGCCAGTTCGGGCGAGACGCCGAAGACGTGCTCGAACCCGTCGTAGAGCGGCGGGCCGATGAAGTAGCGCAGTTCGTCGTCGGGCTTGTCGGAGATGCCGTACCTGCCGATGGCGTACCGCACGCTGTTGAAAATGCCGGGGCGCGTGTCGGCCACCGTGCCGTCCCAGTCGAACAGGACCGCGCGGAAAGGCGCACCGGATGTCGCGTTTTGCATGAGCTGCCTCCTTGGAGAAGGGTTCGGTTTCTTGTTAACTATACCAAAATAAGGTATAATCGGCAACGGTGATAACATGGCGAACACGTCCGCAGCCAAACGCAGCAAGCCTGCGAAAACGGCTGCTTCCACAAACCGCATCGGGCTCATGGACGACCTGCGGGGGTTCTGCGTCTTCTGCATGATCTTCTACCACGGGTTCCTTTTGGCCTTTCAGTCCTTCGGCATCGTCGCCGGCGGACTGGCCTACGACTTCTTCCGTCCGGTCCAGCCCATCTTTGCGGGCATTTTCATACTCCTCTGCGGCATCTCCTGCCGGCTGTCCCACTCCAACTGGGAGCGCGGGCTCAAGCTGTTCGGTGTCGCGTTGGCGATCAACCTCATAACCATCTTACTGCTCCCGCAGCTCGAACGGTTCGGCTTTGACTTCTCCGGGACGGAGATCTGGTTCGGCATCCTGAACCTGTTGTCGGTCTCCATCCTGTTCTTTGCCCTCGCGCACAAAGTCCTCGACTGGCTCCCGCCGGCTGCCGGCGCCTACCTCATGCTGGTCTTCTGGTATGTGACCCGTTTCGTCGAGGAGGGGCGCATCGGGTTCCCCGGCGAATGGGAGGGCCGTCTCCCGGCCTCCTGGGTGTCCCACTTCTGGACGTTCCCGCTGGGCATCCACGACCAGACGTTCTGGTCGGCGGACTACTTCCCGCTCATCCCCTGGCTGTTCCTGTTCCTCGCCGGCGCGTACTTCGGCATTTACATTCAGGACGGCCACGTGCCGCAATTTGCTTATAAGCCGCGGCTGGGTCCGATCAACTGGCTCGGGCGGCATGCGCTGCTCGTGTATGTGGTGCATGTCCCGGCCTGGTTCGTGGTACTGGAGCTGCTGCACCTCATCCATATCATCTAAGGAGACAGACCTATGACCAAGAAAGAACGCGCTGTCGCGTGTGTTGAATTACTGAAAGCGGAGTTCCCGGACGACCTCTGCTCCCTCTCCTACCAGGACCCGTACCAGCTGCTGGTCGCGGTGCGCCTGTCCGCCCAGTGCACGGACGCCCGGGTGAACCTGGTCACGCCGGCGCTCTTTGCGAAGTACCCCACCCCGGTGGAAATGGCCGCGGCGGACGTGGAAGACGTCGAAGAGATCATCCGCTCGACCGGGTTCTTCCGCACCAAGGCGAGAGACCTCGTCATCATGGCGAACCAGATCCTCGACGGCTTCGACGGCAAGGTGCCGTCGACCATCGAAGAGCTGACGTCCCTGCAGGGCGTCGGCCGGAAGACCGCGAACCTCATCGCCGGTGACATCTATGGTATGCCGGGCGCGGTGGTCACAGACACCCACGCCATCCGGATCGCCAACCGCATCGGGCTCGTCGACACGAAGGACCCGAAGAAGGTGGAGTTCGCCCTTCGCAAGCCCCTGCCGCCGGAGGAGTCCAACAACTTCTGCCACCGGTGCGTGCTCCACGGCCGCGCCACCTGCACCGCCCGGAAAGCGCACTGCGAGCGCTGCTGTCTGAACGACGTCTGCAAGAAAATCATCTAAAAAAGAAACCAATTGTTTTCGCTTGACGAGAGGCACAAAACCTCTTATAATAGACCGCGGTCCCAATCCGGGGCCCCCGAAGCGAGGAACGAGCTTTGGGGAGAGGAGAAGCGAAGCTCTTAGGCGGAACTTTTTCTCGAAGAGAAAAGTGGAGCAAAGAGCTTCACTTCGACGAGGGCCTGTAGCTCAGCTGGGAGAGCGTTCGGTTCGCATCCGAGAGGTCGAGGGTTCGAATCCCTTCAGGTCCACCAAAAAGGAAAAGTCCCCAACGGGGGCTTTTTTCTTTTTTGTGTTTCAAAGGGAGTCGGAATTCTCGTCGTTTACCGCCTGTTTTGTTGTTTTCGGAGTTTTAGGCGGTAAATTCGGAGCATTGTCTCTTTTGAGCCACGATTATTTACCGCCTGTTTTGCCGATTTCGCGGTTTTAGGCGGTATATTCGGAGCAATGCCTCTTTTGAGCCACGATTTTTTACCGCCTGTTTTGGCATTTTTCCTATTATAGGCGGTAAATCGCGTCAACTACGCACGCCGGCGCTATCTTTTTCAGGCTGACTGGCGGATTTTCCCTCATGTCAACCGCCCCCGGCAGGCGTCTTTTAACCACTTATCGCGGATTTTCGACCACTTATCGCGAAAGCGGTGGCAAAACCGGAAAGCCCTGCTATAATGCAGACAGAACACACGGAGGTGGTCACTTGAAAATCACGTTAGAACACATTCCCGGTCAGGAACCGGAGGTCATCCTTCGGGGAGATACCGAGAGCCGGGAGGCCAGACAGATCCTCGCGACCCTGAACCATGCGCCTTCCTTCGGAAAGCTGGTCCTGCAGGACGAAGACGAGAGTTTCCTCGTCGACCCGGGCGACATCCGCTACTTCGAATCTTCCGGCGGCAGGACTTACGCGGTCACGAAAGACGGCCGGTTCGAGATCCGGGAAAAACTCTACGAACTGGCGGCGGCCCTGAACAGCAAAGGCTTCATCCAGATCAACAAGAGCACGGTCGTCAATATCAACTTCGTCCGGTCTATCGCCGCAGAATTCAGCGGCAACTATACCGCCCGGATGAAAGACAGCGACGAAACGCTCACCATTTCACGCAAGTACTTCCAGACATTCAAAGAATTCGTAAGGAGATAACACCATGAAAACCTTTTACCATTTTCTTCATTTCGGCCTGATCGGCGCCGGCATCGGTTCCATCGTCACCACTCTGTGCCTGCTCCTCACAGGCGCCACCGGGGCTTCCATGACAGAACTCGTCGTCTGGCTCGTCACGTCCTTCCTCATCGGCATCTACACCACGGTCATGTATGTGGACCGCCTGCCGCTCCCCGGCGCGACCGCCATCCACTTCGCACTCACGTTCGTCACAGTCGTCGTGTCCTGCGTTCTCTGCGGGTACGGTGGAGGCCTGCTCAACGTGGTGAAGAACATGCTCCCGCAGTTCCTGATCATCTATGTGGTCCTCTACCTCATCATCTTCTTCAGTTCCAAGGTGAACGAGAAGGCGATCAACGAGTCTCTCAGCAAAAACTGAGACAAACAGAAAAAGCACCCCTGAGAGGGGTGCTTTTGTTTTGTTGGTCTGTGCCGGTCATTCCGCTTTGATGAGGCGGAAGTTCTCGGGTGAGTGCTCCACTTCACGGGACCAGACGTGGTAGAGGTCCCGGCGGGTCTCGGCGTCGAGGAACTGTTCCGGGGTCAGGGCCGCCAGCAGGAGGCGCATCATGTGGAAGCCGCGGAGCAGGAGGCGGTACACGCCGGTCAGGGAGTTCTCGAAGTACCCGTCGATGTAATACCGGAACACGAGGTACACGAGGAACCGGACCAGTTCCTTCTCCGAGTCGACCATAGCGGCGTTGAGACTGCCCTCTTCCGGCCCCGTCCCGCCGCCGGTCCATTCCGCGAGCCCCTGCAGGACGAAGTCGCAGGGGAAGCCCTCGTCCATGGCCCGTTTTACCGGGTCGTACACACGGGTCCAGCGCTCGTCGAGGAGTTCCATGCGGTCGATCAGTTCGACGAGGGCCTCGTGGTCCTCGGCGCTCGCGTCGACGCCGTACTCGGTCGCGAGGGAGAACAGGAGGCCGTAGCGGTCCTTCAGCGGGAACGACCAGTCCTGGAGCGCTTCCATCAGCTCGTTGCGCTCTTCCAGGAGGTCGTAGAGCCGCCCGGTCTCCTCTCCGCTGAGCGCCGGTTCTTCCGCGGCGCAGTAGCGGTCGAGGGCGGGGACGCCGGTGGGTTCCTCGCGGTTGATGTATTTGATCGGGTGTTCGAGGTCTTCAAAGATGAGGCGGTTCGCCTCCGGGCAGGCCAGCGCCACGTCGATCTGGTGGTACTTCCCGACAACGGCGTCGCCGCGCGGGAACTCCCGGCAGGTCCGCGGCAGTTTGTCGTGGCCGAGCGCCGTGTACATGTCACAGAGGTCTTTATCGTTCAGGAACGGGCAGCGGCGGTCCGGCGTCAGCGGGAAGGACCACGCGTATTCCGGCCCGTCCTCGCCCTGCGTGACCTCCTCGTGGAGACAGCCGCGGATGCGCTCGCCGAAGGGGCCCTGCACCGTCTGGTAGGTGTAGTACGACTCGTCGTCGACGTCGATCTCCCACCGTGCGCAGCAGGAGTCTGTACACGCCTCGGCGATGCACTCGAAGCGCTCATAGTATTCCGGGTATTCCATTCTCATGGAGCTCACCTCCCGCGGCCGCTCCGGCCGCGATTCTCAGTCTGTGGATTATTGTACTACGTTTCCGCCGGCAAAGTAAACCACCGGCCCTGACGACAGGGGGTCCATCGCCGCATTGGGCAATTTTAAGGTTTTTCTGTATAATATGTGGAAGAAAGGAGAATCTCCTATGCATACAGAAACCAAAACGACGGGAGGCGAAGGCGCGTTCATGAACAGCTATTCCCGCTCCGGCGCCCTCGACACTCCGCAGCTCCGGGCCCGTCGCAAACTCCAGCTGGCCCTCGCGGTCCTCGCGAACCTCGCCATAGTCCTCATGGAGGCCTGGGCGAACCTCGTGCTCTGGAACCAGCACCCGGTCTTCAAAGACCTCGTCATCTTCTACACGCACCAGAGCAACTTCTTAGCGCTCATCGCCTCGGCGCTCTTCGTGCTCTTCGGCACCGTCGCGCTGTTCCGGGACGGGCGCATCCCGCGGCTCCTCAAGGTCTTCCGCCTCATGTGCGCCGTGCAGCTCTATATCACGTTCCTCGTGGTCCTCGTCGGACTCGGGCCGATGACCGCTCTCGCGGGAGGAGACCTGTTCGCGATGTACGGCGGACCCATGTTCGTCATGCACCTGATGGCCCCCATCGTCTCGCTCGTGTCGTTCGTCTTCCTCGAAGGCACGCCGCGGCTCACCCTGGCAGACGCGTGGCTCGCCATCCAGTACACCTGGATCTACTCGATCGTCATGGTCATCCTGAACGCCGTCGGCAAGGTCGACGGTCCGTACCCCTTCCTGATGGTCGACGTGAACCCCTGGTGGCTCTCCCTCCTCTATGCCGTCGTCATGATCCCCGGCGGGCTGCTCACCGCGTTTTGCGGGAAGTGGCTCAACAACGGCATCGCCTGCCGGATCGCCGGCGAAGAGCCGTTCCACTTATAACAAATTGAAAAAGGCCACCCGCCCGGGTGGCCTTTTTTATTATTCTGCTTTGCTCAGGTTCATGAAGATATCCGGGTCCTTCTTCTGCTGCACGCGCAGCCAGTAGCCGGCGATGAGCGACGACAGCATGGTCGTCAGGATGAGGACCGTGAAGAACTCGAGCGAAATGATGTTGTAGGAGTACGCCACGGTCGCGAGGACGATGCCGGGGCCGCCGCGGGCATTCATCGTGACGGCGAAGTTCACCTTGGACGCCCGATTCAGGTCCGTGAACTGGACCATGATCAGCGTGCCGATCGCCTCCAGCGTGAAGGCCACCGCGAAGAACGCGAAGAACCGCAGCCAGGCGAAGTCGTTAAGCAGGTTCAGCTGGATGCCGACCAGCGCGAAGTAGATGGGGATGAAGAACGAGAACGCGAAGTTCCCGAGGTTGTCCATGAGGCCCTGGACGTTGTCGTCCACGCCGGCGATCGCCTTGACCACATAGCCCGTCAGGAACGCGGCGTACATGATGTTGATGCCCACCGTGTAGAGCCCCGCGCAGACGAGCAGCAGGATGACAAAGCTCACCGAGTAGAAGTTGATGGGCTTCAGGTTCACCTTCAGGGTCTTCGCGTGGTCCGAGACCAGTTTGACGACGACGAACAGGCCGAGCGTGATCGCGACGACCACGACCATCTCCCAGAACCGGACCTCGCCCGTGGTGGCGATGCGCGTCGCGGCGTTCAGGAGGATCCACAGGAGCAGGTCCTGCAGCGTGGACGCGGTCAGGACCGTGTTCGAGAACCGGGTGTTCATGATGCCCATGTCGAAGAAGATCTTCGCGATGACCGGGATGGACGTGATCGCGACGCCGATCGTGAAGACCAGCGCGAAGGAGACGTCGTTCCCGATGGTCCCGATGAACGCGTCGCGGAAGACCCGGATGAACGGGTAGGCGCCCGCCATCGGCAGGATGGTCGCGCCGATGAACAGGAACGTGATGAGCCGGCTGTTCTTCCGGTCCACTTCGATCTTCGTGTTATAGCCGGACAGGAACATGAGGAAGATGAGGCCGAGCTGATAGAAGATGTTCAGTACTTTCCCCTCTTCCGGGTATGCGGCGAACACGGCGTTCATCGCCCCCGGGAAGAAATGAGCGAGGAACGTCCCGCCGAAGAGGAGGCCGCCGAGGATCTCGCCGACGACACGGGGCGCTTTCAGGCGCTCAAAAAGCGTGCCGAGCAGGTAGGCGCCCGCCAGCAGCAGCGCCAGGGCCACGAGCGTCATGATGATCTCGTGTTCCGCGAGTGTTGGTAAGTGCATTTATCCGTTCCCTCCTGTGAGTGGTTTTTCCAGCAGCACATAACGCGCGCTGTGGGTCGTCAGCTCCCGGAAGAAGACTCCCGAGCTGTTCCCCTCATGGATGAGCGCGGCGATGGACCCCGCCCCTTTGTTCTGGCCGATCTCCCGGATGGTCTGGGCGAACGCTCCACCGAGGCCGAGATGTTTCCGGTCGACGCCGATATACAGGATGACATATTCCTTGCAGTCGTTTCGGACTTTCAGGATGGCGGGCAGATCGCGCAGCGAGAGGTCGCCGTCGACCATCCACCCGTAGTTCGGGACGCAGACGAAGAAGCCCGCGAGCGCCCCGTCCTTGTAGCCGAGGAGCACGCACTCCCGGTCGAGGACATACCTGAGCGACCCGAAGAGCGCGACGAACTGTTCTTCCGAGATGAGCTTGAACGCCGGAAACTTCGCGTAGAGGCGGACGAGCATCCGGTAGATCTCCCGGAGGGTCTCGTCGAACTTGCCGCGCTCGAGCGAGCGGATCTCATAGCCTTTTTCGAGCGCCCTCTGCAGCCGTTTTTCCCACTTTTCGGAAGGGTCGTCCGCGGTCGGCGGACGCAGGTAGTTCGAATAGTACTGTTCCGCGACGGTGAAGCCGCAGGCCTCCCAGAAGTCCGGATAGTATGGCAGGTTGTCGGGCTCGCCGGTGAAGTGCTCGCCGAAGTTCTCCGTCTTGAACCGGTAGCCGATCCAGAAGGACGCGTTCAACGGCCCCACCAGTTTTTCTTTCCCGTCGGCCCGCGCCTGTGCCTCCGCCGCGTCGAGCAGCGCACGGCACACGCCGAGGTCTTCGACGCATTCGAAGAAGCCCACATAGGCGGCGGGGTCGTTTTCATAATAGGTCAGGGCACAGCGCCCCTGCGGCGATGTACCGGTGTCGTCCACCGCGAGGTACGCGCGCACCGTGAACTCTCCGGACAGCGGGTGCGTCCCGCCCAGGATGGCCCGCTCCGCTTTCGTGTCCTGCGTGCGCATTTCCCGCGGGTAGAGGTCTTTGGGCAGAGCCAGGAACATCCGGTCGAAGGCCGCGCGGTCGGGTGCGGTGTTCCGGTCGAGGATGTGGATCATCGTGCCCCTCCTCTCTCCGCGGTCTCCGAGAGCCGTACGGTCCCGGCGTCCGCGTCGACGACGACGGTGTCGCCGGTCTCTATGAGTCTCGTCGCGTCCTTGACGCCGACCACGGCCGGTTTGCCGAGTTCGCGCGTGATGATGGCGGTGTGGCTCAGGAGCGAGCCCTTCTCCGCCACGATGCCGGCCGCGTTCTGGATGAGGAACACCCAGCCGGGGTCGGTGCTGTGGGTGACGAGGATCTTGCCGGTCGTGTCCATCGACAGGTCCGGCTGTTCGACCACGAAGGCCTCGCCCACCGCGGTCCCGTGGGAGACGCCGGTGCCGGTCATGAGGCCGGGCGCCGTCGGGCGGTCGGTCTGCAGGCCGTGGGTCTGCTTCTGGTGGATCTGTCCGTCATAGACGAGACGGGTATAGGGCGGCAGTTCCGCGAACTGCTCGTACTGTTTCTTGCGTTCGTCGACCCTGCGGCGGAAGTCCGCGCCCTCTTTCCGGTCCCAGGACGCGTAGGTCTCGAGTTCCGGGATGTAGAGGTAGAACACGTCGAGCGGGTCGTCGAGGAGGTCCATGTCGTACAGCGCGCTGCCGATCTCCGTGAAGATGGTCCGCGCGAACCCGTAGAGCCGGGTCCGGTTGAGCCGGGAGATCTCACGGTTGCGGATGCCGACGCGGGCGCGGCGCACGAAGGGGTTGAGCGTCCGGGACGGGACCGCGTTTTGCGGGGACGCGGCAGACGGCGTGTTCGCCGGCTCCGACAGACGCCCGACGTAGAGGTCGACGAGTTCCGGGTTCGTCCGGTACGTACGGGTCTCCAGTTTGAGCTCGCCGAGGCAGCGGTCGCCGTAGTCGGAGAGGAAGCGCTCCTTCTGCGCGCGGTATTCGTCGCTGTCCATCCCCTTTGCCCGTGCGGTCTCCGCCAGAGCGTTCATCGCCTTCGCCGGCTCCATGCTGGCAAGGTTCGAGAGGTTCGACAGCTGCTCGCGGTTCTTCTTCCCCGACAGAGCGGTGAAGAGGAACGCGTACATGTCGTTCATGAGCGTGATGTCCCAGCGCGGGATGACGTCGTTCTTGAGGCCGTGGTACTTCCGCAGCAGTCCGCGGACTTTTTCCTGTCCCTCCGCGCGGGCGAGCCGGGCGAGCTCCTCGTCGAGGTCGTTCGCGTAGGTCTCATAGAACTCCGAAAGCCGCTCCATCTCCCGCGGCGTGATCCGCAGGTAGTTGAGGATGGTCCGGAGCATGACGGCTTTCGTGCGGACGGGGACTTTCAGGTCCGAGTCCACCGCCTTGTTCGAGACGCCGAGCATCTCCTGCCAGATGGCGATGAACCGGTCCGAGAACGGCATCAGCCGCAGGATGTCGTACCAGGAGGTGATCCGGTAGTAGACCCGGCCGTTGGCCATGGCGACCATGTCGCGGAGCGACGGGTCCAGTTCCGAGACGACGGACGAGCCGTTCGTCGCGCGGATCAAGAGCGCGCGGAAGATCTCATAGTAGATCTCCTTCGCGAAACTCATGGACAGGGGCAGGGTCAGGTCCGGGTAGCTCTCGACGATGTTGGAGCTGTCGAGGACGATGAGGTCCTTCCCCCGGAACGTCGTGATGGGGCGCGCCTGCAGGAGGTAGACGTCCGTGCCGCAGATGGCGTATTCGATGTCCATCGGACGGCCGTAGAGTTCTTCGACTCGCCGGACAAGGTCCCACAGCGTCTCGAGGACCCCGGTCTCCAGGGTCGGAGAATCGCCCTGTGTCTCGTAGTAGTACAGGGCGTCGTCTTTGTTGTAATAGTAGGTCGTCGTGTCCGCGCGGTCTTCCACGACCGCGTCGCCGAGGCCTTCGCCCACGACGAGGACGATCTCGTTGAGAAGTCCCGTCGGGTTCGAGGAGAAGGCGACCCCGGCCATGTCGGGGTGGAGCATCTCCTGGACGAGGACCGGTGCAGTCCGGGACGCGCGGTCCTTCGGAACGGCCGAAGGCGCTTCCCCGGACTTCCGGAGAAGCGCTTCCTTGTAAGCGCGGATCGTTTCTTTTTCATAGCTCTTCCGGACCTGCTCCACGGCCGAGGCGACCCCGGCACGGGGCACGTCGAGAAGCGTGTCGAACTGTCCCGCGAAGGACGAGTCCCCGGTGTCCTCCCCCTCAAAGGTCGAGCGGACCGCAAAGGTCTCCGCATCGGAGAAGGAAAGGTCCACCTCGGAGCCGGTCACCACCGTAAAGGGCGGGACGGGGAAGCCGTTGTCCCGAAGGATCTTCAGGTTTTCTGCTTTCAAAGGCGTTTCCTCTTTTCGTTGTTACCAGCCGATGTAGCCGAAGATCAGGAAGAGGACGATCGTCAGGATCATGGTGCCCTCCTGAAGGAACGTATAGGTCTCCACTCTGGACACGATGGTCCACTTCTCCGGGTCCTTCTTGAACTGCAGGAACTTCCAGGTCATCCAGGAGACGAGGAGGAGCAGCAGGCCGACCGACAGTTTACTGAGGTTCCAGACCAGGATGAAGTTCGTGATGATGTCGATCCAGGTGACGATGAGCACAAAGTTGATCGCCTTTTTATAGCCGAACAGTTTCGAATACGTGACGTAGTCGGTCTCGTCCTTCGGCGCGCGGATCTTGCGCGAGACCTCCCAGATGAGGGCCGGGAAGTACAGCGTGAAGATGGCGAGGAAGTTCGTGAGGGTCACCCATTTGAGGCCGTACACCATGACGACATACGACAGGGTGTAGAGGTTCATGACGATCTGCACGGGGTTGTGCGTGAACAGCGCCATCGGGAGACTCGGCTGGATCTTGTGCTTCTGGAAGAACCAGACCGCCATCAGCGAACCGTAGGTGTAGAGGAACAGGCAGAACCAGCGGTTCGGCATGAAGATGAGGTTCAGGATGAGGGGGATGGCGATGAGCGGGACGCAGAACCACTGCAGTTCTTTCCGGGAGATCCGCCCCGTGGGCAGCGCCCGGTCCGGGAACAGGACCTTGTCGGTCTCTTCGTCCTTGAGGTCGTCCGCGATCCGCAGCCACCAGAGGAAACAGAACAGCGTGAACGCGCCGATAGCTTCTCTCCAGCCGAGGACCGGGCGGATCGTCTCCCACGTCACGCCCTGGTTCAGGATGACGATGAAGTAGAGTTCGAACCACATGATGGCCCCGACGAGCATGCGGGACAGGTACGGGTAGCGGTCCTTGTTGTATTCGTGTAAGCGTTTAAGGTGATTCATGAAGCTTTTCCTTTCCTGCCGACCGGTTCGCCCAGCCGGACTCTGACTTCGTCTCCCCTTTCGGAGGCCGCGAGGAGATCGGGGTCGATGGCGATGTCCGGGCCCGTCACAAGGAGGACGGTCGAACCGCCGAATTCAAAATAACCTTTTTCCTGCAGAGCGGAGAAGGTGATATCTTTCAGGGGGTGTTCCACGATGTGCCCCACCAGGATGGCGCCGACCTCGATCTGGAGGAGGGGGCCGAAATGGTCCGTGTCGAGGACCGAGACGGAACGGGCGTTGCGGGCATAGACCCGGTACCGTTCCGAGACCGGGCGCACGGTATGGAGTTCGCCGGGGATGAAATACCGGCGGATCAGCCGCCCGCTGTCCGGGAAGACATAGCGGTGGTAATCGTCGACTCCGAGGCGGAACACCAGGCAGTGGCCGCCTTCGAAAGATTTGAGGTCCAGGTCGTGAGAGCGGTCTCCCAGCAGTTCCGCCAGCGTGTAGACGGACTGCTTGACCGGGACCGTGAGGCCCGGGCCCACCGGCCACACGGAGAGCCTGGCGTCGGCCACCGCGGGCAGTTCCGGCGGCTCCGCCGAGACGTCCGCGAGCAGACCGTTTTCCCGGAGTGCCGCAAAGTACGCATCGTAATCGCGCTGCCGCGCGAAGAACGCGTTGAACGTGGCAAACTCATCGAGCTTCCAGCCGGGGCCGAAGCCGCCGTCCGCGAGGTCGATGCGGTTCTCTTCGAGGAAAGACGGGATGTCGTCCTTCGACTCGGGGCGGTCGCGCCGCCGGCCCTGCCACCTGGAAAACCAGGGGGCCGCCGCCACATATTTGAGCAGGATCCGCCCGAAGACGTTCCCGTAGAGGAAGTCGAGGGCTCCGCCCCCGAAGCCGCTCTCCGGGATCTCCCGGCCGCTCCTGCGGTCGATGACGGCCATCTTACAGCACCAGGAGCAGGACGGCGAGGACGATGGCGAGGACGCCGAAGATGGCGTACCAGATGCCGCCCGGCTTCTTGACTTTGATGTTCACGATGAACAGGACGCCCATGACGCCGAGCACGGCGGCCGTGACCACCGGGGCGATCGTCAGCGCGATGCTCTGGACGATGATCCACGCGAGGGGCAGGACCAGGGCCATATAAGTGACCGGGACGCCGGCGAAGTATTTCGTGTCGCCGTCGGTCGTGATGTCGAACCAGCAGAGCCGGGTGATGCCGGCGAGGATGTACAGGATGGCGAGGACCACGGCCCAGGGAGCCGCCGTCAGCGTCAGCAGGAAGACCGCCGGGAACACGACAAAGGAGACGGTGTCCGCGAAGGAGTCGAGCTGGATGCCGAAGGCCTGTTCTACCTCGGTGCGGTCAAACATGCGGGCGACGCGGCCGTCGAAGAGGTCGCAGAGCCCGGAGACGATGAAGATCAGCATGGCGATCCGGGGGTTTCCCGCGAGGGCGAAGTACATCGCCACGACCGCTGCCGCAATGCCGAGCCACGTTACGAAGTTGGCGAGGTTCCACACGCCGATGAACAGAGATTTCTTTTCGTTCATAACAGTTCTCCTTTGTTACAGATTTTTCCGAATGCCGGTCTTGATCATGCCGAGATTCGTCAGGATGTGGATGATGCCGCCGAGGGCGATGTATCCGAAGTATTTGAGGATGCCGATCGGTGACAGCAGGGCGAGGACTGCCATGACCCCGAACATGGAGTCGATCTGGTCGATGACGAAGAACACTTTGCCGAGCAGTCCGCCGGTCTTCGTCGTGTTGCCGGGGCGGATATCGAAGCGCCGTTTCAAAAAGCTGTTCGGCAGCTCGAAGAGAACGTAGGCAAAGCCGAAGAGGCCGCCCGCCAGGGCGTTATACTTCACAGTGTTCTCATGGCGGCGGTAGACGTCGGAGAGGTGAGAAAGGCCGAGCGCTTTGAGCAGAAGGCCCATACACACCTGGGACGCCATGGTGCCGACCGTCATGCCGGCGACCCCGGCATACGTCTTGTTCTCGCCGAAGATGCGCCTGCCGTCCGACCAGTTGCGTCCGCCGTCGATCGGTTTTCGGATCTTCCCGAAGAGCGGAGTCTTCACGAACAGCATGTTGAGCACGCCACCGAAGACGACAGCGACCATGCTGAGGATCATTTTCCCCATCAGTTTGATAAGGCGAGCCATAGCAGCACTCCTTCCAGAGGGAAATAGGCAAAGCCCCACACAAGGACTGCGGCGGCGCCGAGATCTTTGGCCCGCCGGATGGTTTCATCGAGTTCTGTCGTCAGATAGTTGCAGATGTGCTCGATCGCCGTGTTGATCATTTCCGCAGCAATTGCCCCGAACGCGCAAATGAAATAGGCGATGTGCCCCGGAAGGCTGACTCCGACAATGAGATTGAGCACGAAAAAGAAGATAAGAAAGCCGAGGTACAGCTTACAGTTGCGCTCGGTCTTCAATGCGTATCCGATCCCCTTGAACGCGTACCGGATGCTGTCGAAGAACGACTTCGTGCGCATCGGGCTCTCCGGGACTTCTTCGTGCAGGTTCTGTCTCTGATCCATAGCTATTGATTCTCCTGTCTTTTCCTATACGGTTGGATTTGCTTTCAGAATTATTTAAGATTTTACTAAGTCGCTCTTAAAATAGGCTTTATATTATAAACTATTTTTTTCGATAATTTATAGCTGCACTGTATGTTTTTTCGCGAAAAACGGGCCCTCGCCGGTCTGTTGACCGCGCAATTAAATTTTGTTCAATTTATTTTTGCTCAACCTATTGACTTCCGGTTTCCCATCGGTATAATGTAGGTGTCAAAGCAAAAACCACCCTTCCCTTTTAGAAAGGAGATCATACCATGGCAACGAAAGCTACTGTCATCAACGTTGACAACTATCAGGAACTCATCGGGAACGGCACTCCCGCCATCCTCGATTTCTGGGCCACCTGGTGCCCGCACTGCAAGCGCATCGCCCCGTCCTACGACAAGGTCGCGGCGGACTATGAAGGCAAACTCATCGTCGGCAAGGTCGACACCGATGAGGACCCGGCCATCGCGCAGAAATATGACGTCGAATACCTGCCCACCTTCGTCCTCCTCGACGGAGAAGGCAATGTCGTGGACAAGGTCGTGGCTCCCGCCAACAAAGCGGCGATCGACGAGTTCATCCACAACGGTCTCGGCATTTGAACCGAGGTGTTCTCATGAGTGAACAGATCTATGACGTCGTCATCATCGGCGGGGGCCCCGCCGGCTATTCCTCGGCACTCTACTGTGCCCGCGCCGGCCTCAAGACCATCGTGCTCGAGCACCTGTCCGCCGGTGGTCAGATGACCCTGACGGAGATCATTGAAAACTACCCCGGCTTCGACGAGGGCATCGACGGCTTCACGCTGGGCGACCAGATGCAGCAGCAGGCGGAGAAGTTCGGCGCCGAATCCGAACTGACTTCCGTCACCTCCGTCGAGCTGAACGGCGACATCAAAGTCGTCCATACCTCCGACGCCGGCGATTATCAGACCCGCTGCGTGGTCATCGCCACCGGCGCCAACGCGAGACCCCTCGGCCTTCCGAACGAGGCCGCGCTCGCCGACAAAGGCATCCATTACTGTGCCGCCTGTGACGGCATGCGGTTCAAAGGAAAGACGGTCGCGCTCGTCGGCGGCGGCAACACCGCGCTCGAAGACGCGCTGCTGCTCTCCCGCCTCTGCGAAAAAGTCTACCTCATCCACCGCAGAGACCAGTACCGCGCCGAGAAGTTCTATGCCGACGCCGTGGCAGAGGCGGAGAACATCGAGCCCGTCCTGAACAGCGTCGTCGAGAGCGTCGACGTCGAAGGCGGTTTCAAAGGCGTCACCGTCAAAAACGTGCAGACCGATGAGACCCGCTTCCTCGAGTCGGAAGCCCTCTTCGTGTCGGTCGGCCGCGTCCCGAACACCGAGTTCCTGAACGGAGCGGTCGCGGTGGACGGCTCCGGCTACATCGAAGCCGATGAGACGACCCGTACCTCGGTCCCCGGCGTCTTCGCCGTCGGCGACATCCGCACGAAGCCCATGCGCCAGGTCGTCACGGCCGCCGCAGACGGCGCCGTCTCCTCGATGTTTGCGCAACAGTATCTCGAAGAATCAAAGGCAAAAGGATAAATCGCCCAATAACAACTCCCGACACTGGTCGGGAGTTTCTTTTTATGTATGCAAAAATGGGCATTTTCTTGCATTTGTCCATTTTTTCATGTACAATAATGGCGTAACGTACAAATAACTATGAAGGAGGTCTGCAGGCATGGGAAAACCCGAAATCACCCGCAAAAACATCATTCTGGCATCTATCAAACTGGCCAAGGAAAACGGTCCCTCGAACGTGACCGTCCGGGAGATCTGTGAAGAGGCCGGCATTTCCAAGAACACGTTCTACCTCTATTTCCACAACCGCGACGAAGTGTTCGGCGAGACTTACTTTACCGACGACGACGAAAAGCAGCGCCGCTTCCCCGAGATCATGCTGGAGTACGACTCCCCCCTCGAACAGTTCTGGGAGCTCCTCAAGATCGACATCGAGCGCCACATCTCCTACGGCCCGAAACTCCTCGCCACCATCTCCATGCAGAACGTCCAGCAGATCAACTTCTTCTCGGACGACCCGAACGAGCAGCCGGAGACCGTCAAGGTCTTCACCTCACTCGTCGGGAAGATGCAGCGCATGGGAGAGATCCGGAACATGGCCGAGCCGTTCCACATCGTCAAGGCGGTCTATAACAGCGCCATTGGCGTCGACATCCGGTGGACCCAGCTGGACGGCGGGTTCGACTTCAAAAAGGAGAGTTTCGAACTGCTCTGCACCATCCTCCAGCCCACCCGTGCCATCGAAAACTACTGAACACCCTGCAAAAATAGAGACACATCGTTGTGCGCGATGTGTCTCTTCTGTTTTATGACGTATTGCCGGCTCAGTCTGCCGTCAGCTTCTGGCCCCGTTCCGATTCGAGGAAGTCGGTCAGCTCTTTGACGCCGTCGAGGCTCGAGTGGTCGAACGTGCGTCCGATGTTGTTGAGGAAGAACTTCTCGTTGGAAGACAGCTTGTGGTAGTCGAACATCTGAAGGGTCTCTTTGTACATGAGGAGCGCCGCTTTCTGGCCCTCCGTCAGACGGTACCAGCGAAGGCCCCCTTCAAAATAGAAGGTCGGGATATCTCCGAGCCCGTTCTTTTCCCGGAACCCGGCCGCGTCGCCGCCCCGTTTCGGGAGCGCGCCCACCGCGAAGACGATGTACTTGCCGCGGACCTTGCCCCGCAGTTCGTCGAGGCCCTGGATGATGCCGCCCTTGACCCAGCCGCCGTAGACGACGAGCGGGTACTGCTTGAGGTCGTCGATGGAGACGTCCTCCAGCCGGAAAAGGTCGCATTTCAGCTGGTTTGCCACCCAGTTCGCGTATTTTTCGGTAAAACCGGTGTTCCCGGTATAAACGACTGCTGTCAGCATTGTCGTTCCTCCTGTCATTCACAATTCCCACCGCACATTGTAACACAAAAGAGCTCCGTCGAAAAGACGGAGCTCCTGTCATTTGTCAGCTTATTCGGCGTTGGCCTCATCGATGATCTTCTGAGCGACGTTCGCGGGGACTTCCTCGTAACGCGCAAAGGAGGTCAGGAAGGAACCGCGGCCCTTCGTGGTGGAACGAAGCATGGTCGGGAAGTCGGCAAGTTCCGCTTCCGGGACCTCAGCGGTCAGTTTCTGGAGACCTCTGGAACCTTCGACCGGCTCCATACCGAGGACACGGCCGCGACGCTTGGTGACATCGCCCATGATGTCGCCCATGTTCTCGTCGGGGACGGTGATGTCCACGTTGAGGATCGGCTCGAGGAGGACCGGGTCGGCTTCCGCGACGCCCTTCTTGTAGGCCAGGGACGCGGCGGTCTTGAAGGCCATTTCAGAGGAGTCGACCGGATGGTAGGAACCATCGTACAGGACGGCTTTCAGACCGACCATCGGGTAGCCGGCGAGGACGCCCTTCTCGATGGAGTCCTGAAGGCCCTTTTCCACAGCCGGGAAGTAGTTCTTCGGGACAGAGCCGCCGAAGACTTCCTCGGAGAACTGGAGGCCGGGCTCGGTGGTGGGCTCGAAACGGATCCAGACGTCGCCGTACTGGCCGTGGCCGCCGGACTGTTTCTTATGTTTGCCCTGGACCTGGACGGTCTTGCGGATGGCTTCGCGATAGGCGACCTTCGGAGCGGTGAGTTCGACGTCGACGCCGAATTTGCTCTTCAGTTTGCCGACGATGAAGTCGATATGCTGCTCGCCCTGGCCGGAGAGGACCTGCTCCTTGGTCTCCTTGTTGGTGCCGAAGGAGATGGTCGGGTCTTCTTCCATCAGACGGGCAAGGCCGGACGCGATCTTGTCCTCTTCACCCTTCTTCTTCGCGGAGACCGCGAGGGAGTAGCACGGGGTCGGGACGGTGAGGCCCTTCAGGGTCAGCGGGTTGGATGCCGCGGTGATGGTGTCGCCGGTCTTGATGCCGGTGAGCTTCGTGACGACAGCGATGTCGCCCGCGGTGATCTCTTTGCTCTCTTCCAGCGTGCCGCCGTGCGGGATGGAGATCTTGCCCATGCGCTCGGTCTCGCCGGTGCGTGCGCAGTAGCACGGGGTGTCGGCGGTGATGGTGCCGGAAACGACTTTGATGAAGGACATCTTACCGACGAACGGGTCGGCGATGGTCTTGAAGCAGATGGCTGCGAGCGGGCCGTTCGGATCGCAGGGCAGATCGACTTCGTTGCCGTTCTTGTCGAGAGCGGTCTCGCCGGTCTTGGAGCTGGCGCTCGGACCGAGGTTCGCGATACCGTTCAGCAGCTGGTCGATGCCTTCGAGTTTGTCGGCAGCGCAGGCATAGACCGGGTAGATCTCGCCGTTGGTGACGCCTTCGAGAAGGCCGGTCAGCGCTTCGACTTCGGTGAAGGGCTCGCCTTCGAAATATTTCTCCATGAGCTCGTCGCTGGTGGTGGCGACGGCTTCATTGAACATGTCTTTGTAGGTGTCGAGCTTGTCGGACTCGGGCATGTCGACTTCGACCGACTTGCCGTCCTTGTACTCATAGCACTTGTTCTGGGACAGGTTGACGAGGTAACGGACCGCGCCCTCTTCGATCAGCGGGACGACGACGGGGCACAGTTTGTTGCCGTGGACTTCCTGCATCAGCTCGAAGACGTTGCCGAAGTTCGCGTTCTCGGCGTCAGTCTTGTTGATGACGAAGATCTTGGAAAGGTTCCGTGTCTCGGCGGCGTTGAATGCCTTCTCGGCACCGACGTCATAGGTGTTGCGCTCTGCGTCCAGCACGATGAGCATGCAGCCTGCGGCACGGGCCGCTTCGGAAAGTCCGCCGGCGAAATCGAAAAGACCGGGAGTATCTATCAGATTGATTTTGACGTCATTCCACTCAAGGCATGCAACGGCGCTCTGCAGGGACGCCTGACGTTTCTTCTCCTCCGGGTCATAGTCCATGACGGTCGAGCCGTCTGCCACTTTTCCGAGACGCTTGGTGGCGCCTGCCGTGTACAGCATGGCTTCGCACAGGGTGGTTTTGCCCCGTCCGGCATGACCCGCAACTGCAATGTTGCGTATGTTGTTTGAGTTATAGGTTTTCATATTGGATTCCTCCTCGGTCTAAAATACAAGATATTGTGGGGCGATGGATATATTCCACAAAAATGCCCCCGTTTTCGCAAACGCTTATGTCGATTTTACCATAATAGATAATTGATTTCAATAAAGAAAGCCGTTCCCCAACGACCTGAAACAGGGGCTGAAATCCGCCTTCGTCCGTTAGTAAATATCTTTTAGAAATACGCGACATTCCCGCAAAATGATGTACGAGAGGTGTCATTGACTTTGGGTAATCACTATAATAAAATATTAGTTGTGCGAATGAGCCGCGGTTCACCGCGGCCAGATGAAATGAAACAAAGGAGATGCATCGCCCATGAAAAAAGTATTTATGATCGGCGGCACCGGCCTGCTTGGCTCCAAGTCTGCTGAGCAGTTCCTGGCGCACGGCGTAGCGGTCAAGACCCTCGCCCTCCCGCCCCTCCCGGAAGGAGCTCCGATGCCGGAAGGCATGGAAATCATTTTCCAGGATGTCAACAAGTGCACCGATGACGAGCTCCGCGAGCTCATGAAGGACTGTGACTGCCTCGTTTACGCCGCCGGCGTCGACGAGCGTGCGGAATTCCCGCCCCCAGTTTATGACTACTACTACAAGTACAACATCGCTCCTCTGAAGAGACTCATGCCCATGGCAAAAGAGCTCAAGTATGAGAGCGCCGTTGTCTTCGGTTCCTACTTCACCTGGCTCACCAAAGAGCGTCCCGACATGAAGATGGCAGAGCGCAATCCTTACATGCGTTCCCGTCTCGATCAGGAAGAGTACGCCCTTGGCATGGCAGACGACAACTTCTCCGTCGCCGTCCTCGAGCTGCCCTACATCTTCGGCACTCAGCCCGGCCGTCGTCCCGTCTGGACCGTCCTTCTCAACCAGATCAAGATGATGGACAAACTTCCCGCGACCTTCTATCCGGCCGGTGGTACTGCCATGCTTACCATCCGTCAGGTCGGTGAGGCCTGCTACGGCGCCGCCACCCGCACCAAGGGTGCCCGTGCTTATCCCGTCTCCTGCTACAACATGAGATGGAAGGAATTCCTGAAGATCGTCTACAAGGCACGTGGAATGGGCGACAACCGTCCGATCATCTCCATCCCGCCCTGGATGATGGCAATGTACATGCCCGTCTATGAGCGCGACTTCAAGAAACGCGGCATCGAGTCCGGCATGGATCCCATCCAGCTTCCGTTCATCATGGACATCCCGCTGTTCTTCGACACCGCCACCATGTATCATGACCTCGGTGTCACCGAAGACGATATCGTCGCGGCCATCACGGACTCCATCAAGGTCTCCGTCGAAGTCGTCGAAGGCGGCAAGAAGCTCCTCGGCATGAAGGGCGAAGAAAATCAGGAACTCAAAGAGCTGTAAGCCCTTGCAAGTTTCGACTTGCTGAAGTATACTGATTAGCAAGAAAAGGCACTGGCGCCACTTCGGTACCAGTGCCTCTTTGTTTAAACCACATCAGGAAGTGACCTTTATGTATCAACCGACCATGCCGGTCCCCGAAGCGCTGGACGGCCTGAAGGTCGCCGCGAAGAACGACCCGGAACTCAAGGCGCAGCTCCTCGCGACGAAAGACGCGAAATACCCCCTCACCACCTTCTGCAGGATCGCCACGGAGAAGGGCTTCCCCCTCTCCCCGATGGACGTCATCGACTACGGCGAACAGGAAGTGGCGGCCATGGCCCGCTCCATCAACGGCGGCGGGGAGAACCACCCTTCCCTCGACGGGTCGGAGGACACCTACGAGCTGTTCATGATCGAACTGGAAGAACTGGTCTGATATGAGCCTCACGATCCATCTGAATTTCACCCCGGGCGGCGGAGCGTTCTACGCGGTGCTCTACCTCCTGCTGGTCCTCGGGTTCGCCCTCCTCGTCTGGTACCTCTCCGGGCGAAAAAAACGGCGCATCCGGAAGATCCTCCAGGATGAGTCGCCCCTGTCCGCCGAAGAGTTCGAGGAAAACTGGATGATCCGAACCGGCAGAGAAGCCGGCGAAGGGTACAAGTACCACGTCTTCCCCGGATGCTACGTCATCCTCTTCTACGATGTGAAGCCCGAAGTGGAGGACGACTTCGACCGCTACCACGACGTCTATGTGGGCCAGTCCCTGAACGTCACCGAACGGGTCCACCACCACTTCACCGGGTACGGCCGGGGCGACATCTATGCCGACCTCAAAGCGGGCCGCTTCGTCTACGTCAAGCTCATCCCCTGCGACCGCGAGGGGCTCAACGACTTAGAGCGCGCCCTCATCGAAGAGTACCGCGCCACCGAGTCCTACAACGCCACCGCCGGCGGCGGCACAGACTGGGAAGCGAAGGACGACCGCGAAGCGCCCCGCTCAGCAAGCCACCGCGGCTTCTGGCGAAGAGACGAATAAAAGACCTCTGCGAGATGCAGAGGTCTTTTTTGTTTGTTTCCGGGTTCTCTCGGCCGGGGTCCCCTTATTTCCAGGTGACTTTCTTGCAGCCTTTGGACGCCGCGCCGACTTCGAAGTTGTACTTGACGATGCCTTTGTCAACGTTGACCATGATCCCGGTGCCCATCTTCAGTTCGACCTTGTCCTTCCGGCCGAGGGACAGCGTGAACTTCTGCTGGTTGGTGGCGGTCGGAGCCAGCATGGCGGCTTCCGCGCCGGCGACGAACCAGTCGGGGAGGTCTTCCTTTTTGCCCTTCACGAGGGCATCGAACGACTTCGTTTTGTGGGGATGGCCCTGGGTCTTGCCGTACCCGACGGGGATGGCGGCATAGAGTTTCTCGCCGCGGCCGACGTCGTACGCCTTCTTGTCTCTTCCGAAGGTGCCGCCGACCCAGCAGGTGTTGAGGCCCAGCTTCTGCGCTTCGAGGACGAGTTTCTGGCCGTAGTAGCCGATCTCCTCGTCTTTGCCCTTTTTCGCGATGAGCGCAAAGTAGTTCTGAACGTTGTCGAATTTTCCGTAATGAGCCAGGAACGAGTCGAACGCTTTCGGCTGGTCGAGGACCAGCTGGATGTGAAGGCCGCCTTCTTTATTGACTTCCTTGACCAGTTTCTGAAGCGCGGTCAGTACATCGCCCGAAAGAGGCTGGTCGGTGTAAGAACGGACGGCATGTCTGAGTTCGAGTGCGCGAAGAGTATCCATAATCATATCTCCCTTACGGTAGTGTCCGGGGCTGTGCCCCTTTGCATTTATTATACTATAGTTTGAGACCTTAAACAGACTTAAATTATTTGCTTTCGTCACACTTTTCTTTCTAAACGAAAAAACTCTTTCCCAAGGGCTCTCTTGTTTGTATAATAGGAAAGGTAATCTGAAGGGCGATGCATCGCCCGCACATAGGAGTTGACAGCCATGAAATTGGAAACCAAATGCATCCAGGCCGGTTACGAGCCGAAGAACGGCGAGTCCCGCATGATTCCGATCATCCAGTCTACGACGTTCAAGTACGATACGTCCGAAGACATGGGCAAACTCTTCGACCTTGAGGCGTCCGGCTATTTCTATACCCGCCTGCAGAACCCCACCAACGACCTGGTGGCGGCAAAGATCTGCGCCCTTGAAGGCGGCACCGCCGCCATGCTGACCTCCTCCGGTCAGGCGGCAAACTTCTTCGCGGTCTTCAACATCGCGCAGAACGGGGACCACGTCGTGGCCTCTTCGGCCATCTACGGCGGCACCTTCAACCTCTTCAACGTCACCATGCGGAAGATGGGCATCGACTTCACGTTCGTCTCCCCCGACTGTACGGAAGAGGAACTCGAAGCGGCGTTCCGGCCGAACACCAAATGTGTCTTCGGCGAGTCGATCGCCAACCCGGCCCTCACGGTCCTCGACTTCGAGAAGTTCGCGAACGCGGCGCATGCCCACGGCGTCCCGCTGATCGTCGACAACACGTTCCCGACCCCGGTCAACTGCCGGCCCATCGAGTTCGGCGTCGATATCGTCACCCACTCGACCACCAAGTACATGGACGGCCACGACACCGGCGTCGGCGGCGCCATCGTGGACTCCGGCAACTTCGACTGGATGGCCCACGCGGACAAGTTCCCCGGCCTCTGCACGCCCGATGAGTCCTACCACGGCATCACCTACGCCGAGAAGTTCGGCCAGGGCGGCGCGTTCATCACCAAGTGCACGGCGCAGCTCATGAGAGACTTCGGTTCCATCCAGTCTCCGCAGAACGCGTTCTACCTGAACCTCGGCCTCGAGAGCCTGGCCGTCCGCATGGACCGCCACTGCGCCAACGCGCAGAAGGTCGCCGAGTACCTGCAGCAGAACGAGAACGTGGCCTGGGTCACTTTCCCCGGTCTGCCCGGCGACAAGTACTATGAACTTGCTCAGAAGTACATGCCGAACGGCACCTGCGGCGTCATCTCCTTCGGCGTCAAAGGCGGCCGCAATGCCGCGGAGGCCTTCATGAAGAAACTGAAGGTCGGCATGATCGCCACCCACGTGGCCGACGCCCACACCTGCGTCCTGCACCCGGCGTCCTCCACGCACCGCCAGCTGACGGACGAAGAACTTGTCGCGGCCGGCGTCGGACCGGACCTCATCCGTCTGTCCGTCGGCATCGAGAACGTCGATGACATCATCGAGGACCTCGAGCAGGCACTCAACGGCTGAGCCAACGATCCGAATGGCTGAGCCGACGATCCGAATGGCTGAGCCGACGATCCACTGAATCAGAAAAAAGGGACTACAAAGAGCGTGATACGCACTTTTGTAGTCCCTTTCTTTTTGAATCCAGGCAAAAAAAGAGACTACAGGACACCAAAACCGGTATTCTGTAGTCCACCGGATGACCCCTTTGCAGGGTCAGTTACTTTCACTTCGGGAATTCCCAGTCAAAAAGGGACTACAGGTTACCAAAAACGGTTTTCTGTAGTCCCCTTTTTGAAAAACAGTGGTAAATCGCCCAGCCGTCACACGGTGACGTGCAGCAGCTCGAGCAGGATGCCCGCGACGACGCCGATGCCGTACAGGATGGCGACGATGGAGATGTTCCGCTTCACGCCTTCGTTCGACTTGAAGAGGACCACGAGGCCGATGCCCGCTCCGACGAGGAGGCCGGACATCATGGGGCCGACGCCGATGACGCCTTCGAGGTACAGCTGCGTGATGACGACCGAGGCGGCGCAGTTCGGGATGAGCCCGATGAGGCCCGCCAGCAGTTCGCCGACGACCGGCATGTTCACGACGAAGCCGCCGAGGTTCTCTTCGCCGACGAGGGCGATGAGCCCGTTCAGCACAAGGCTCACGCCGAAGATCCAGGCGAGGATGACGAGGGAGTGCTTCAGGGCGGACACCAGGATGCCGTCCTCTTCCTCATGGGCGTGTTCGTGTTCGCAGAAGTGGTGGATGTCCATGTCGTCCTGCAGCTTCTGGTTGCGGCGCTTCCGGGTGAGCCGGGCGCCGAAGTCCACGGCGAGGCCCGCGAGGAGGCCGACCAGGACTTTGAGGCCGAGGATGCGGAGGATGGTGGCTGCCGGCACGTGCTCCGAGAGGAGGATGGGCAGCATCTCGTCCGACGTGGACAGGTAGACGGCGATCAGCGTGCCGACCGTGATGACCCGCCCCGCGTACAGGGACGAGGCCGCGGCGGAAAAGCCGCACTGGGGGAACGCGCCGAGGAGCGACCCGATGATCGGGCCGAAGCGTCCGGACTGCCGGACGAGGTCTGTCGTCCGCTCGCTCATGTGCCGTTCGAGGAACTCCATGAGCAGATAGGCCAGGAATAGGACCGGGATGATCTCTGCGGTGTCTTTCAGCGTGTCCAGCAGGATGTCCCATATGGTCTCCCACACAGCGGCGTCCCTCCTTTCTGCAGTTGGCGATGTACGTCAGTTGTTCACGTGCTGGTGCACGGTCGGGGTGCTCTCGTCGAGCGGCAGGAGCACGTAGCCCTGCTTGAGCAGTTTGGCGATGGTCTTGTCCATCGCGTCGATCGTGAATTCGTGGATGTCGTGACAGAGGACCACGGAGTGGGTATGCTTCGCGCAGCCCTTCACGATGTTCTTGTAGATCTTGTCGGGGTCTCTCGTGTCGCCGGAATCGCCGGACAGGACGTTCCAGTCGTAGTAGATATACCCTTTTTCGTCGGCCTCTTTGACGAGCTTCGTCATGATGCCTTCGCTGTATTTCTCAGAGATGACGTTCGAGCTGCCGCCCGGGAACCGGAAATAGCTGGTCCGTTTGCCGGTGTGCTGCTGGATGAGGTTCTCCATCTGTTCGAAGTCCTTCCAGTAGTCTTTGGTGCTCTTGTAGATCTTCTCGTAGTCGTGGGTATAGGTGTGGACGCCGATCGTGTGGCCGGCTCTCGCCTCCCGCTCGAGGCAGTCGAGATAATTCTTGAAGAACCCGGTGACGAAGAAGGTGGCCTTGACCTTGTGGTGGTCGAGGATGCCGAGCAGCCGGCCGGTGTACTGGCCGGGGCCGTCGTCGAAGGTCAGGTAGACGGCTTTGCCGTTGCCGACGACTCCGTCTTTGACTTTGTAGGTCCGGCCGAGGTGAGTGACCTTGCCGGTGTAGCTGAAATCGACCTTGCCGTTCTGAACGAACCAGACACCTTTTTCATTTGTGGAGATGCCTTTGTACTTCTTGTCCTGTTTCCCTTTGGAGAAGTAGTACCAGGTGTCGTCCATCAGCTTGATGCCGCTGTAGTTCTGGTCGAGTTTGCCGTCTTTGAAGTAGCAGATGCCGGACTTCGTTTTGGCGGGGCCGTCGAAGTCGAGCGCTGCCTGGCCGTCTTCGATGTACCACCAGGTCGTCTCCCCTTCGATGGTGCCGGACTTCGTGCCGGTCACGGACCGGTCGACGACGCCGTTTTTGACCCAGTACCAGTCGTTGCCGGTCCGGGCAAAGCCGGTGAAGGTGTTGTCGAAGACGCCTTTGTTGAAGTAGACCCAGCCCGCTTCGCTGGCGCCGAGGCCGGTATAGGTGAGGTCCACTTCGCCGTTGTTGACGTAGTAGGTCCCCTGCCGTTTATTGACAGACCCTTCGGCGGCACCGGTGTAGTCGTCCTCGATCTCACCCTTCTCATAGTAGACCCAGTGTTTGTCGTGGGTCTCCCAGATGCCGGTGTAGTCCGCCGGCGGGTTGCTGCCGCCGAAGGCGAGGAACCCGAAGCAGAGGAGCAGCACCAGCAGGATGGCTCCGATGCCGACCGCGTACTTGCCGCGGGTCGTCAGGTTTCTGTTGCTTTGTTCCATAACACTCTCTTTTTTTACTCTTCTGTTTTTTCCATGAGCTGCAGGCCGAGGACTTCGAGCTGCTCCGCGTCGGCGGGAGACGGGCAGGAAGTCATGGGCTCGGACGCGTCTTTCGTCTTCGGGAAGGCGACGACGTCCCGCAGCGTCTCGGCGCCGATCATCTGCATGCACAGACGGTCGAGGCCAAGGGCCATTCCGCCGTGGGGCGGCGGGCCGAACTTGAACGCGTCGAGCAGGAAACCGAACTTCTCATGCGCCTCTTCGGTCGTCATGCCGAGGAGGTCGAAGATGCGGGCCTGCAGGACCGGGTCGGTGATCCGGATGGAGCCGGAGGACAGTTCGATGCCGTTCAGGACCAGGTCGTAGGACTGTGCCCGGACGCTGCCCTTGTCGGTCTCGAGGTACTCGAGGCACTCGTCCATCGGTGCGGTGAAGGGATGGTGCATCGCCACCCACTCGCCGAGCTCTTCGTCGAACTCGAAGAAGGGCATCTCGACGATCCAGAGCAGGTTGAAGAGGCCCTCCGGGATGAGGTCGAGCTTCTTCGCCATGGTCTGGCGCAGCGCGCCGAGGATGGAGAGCACGTGTTTGTTGTTGGTGTCGCCGATGATGAGGATGAGGTCGCCCTGTTCGGCGCCGCCTCTTTCTATGACGCTCTCAATGAGCTCTTTTGTGACGAATTTATCGAAAGAAGCGGTGACTTCCTCGTCGACGCGGACCCAGGCAAGGCCTTTGGCGCCGATGCCTTTGGCCTCTTCGGTCAGCTTCTTGATGCCCTTCTTGGACACCGCCGCGGAGCCGCCCTTCGCCGTGATGGCGCGGACCGAACCGCCGCCGGCCACGGGGCCCTCGAAGACGCCGAAGCCGGAGTCTTTGACGAGGTCGGAGATGTCGTAGATCTCCATGCCGTAACGGGTGTCGGGCTTGTCGGAGCCGTAGCGCTCCATGGCGTCCTGATAGGTCAGGCGCGGCAGAGGCAGCGGGATGTCGACATCCAGGACCTCTTTGAACGCGCGCCGGATGTAACCTTCGACCAGGCCGAGGACGTCTTCCATCTCGACGAAGGACATCTCGAGGTCGATCTGCGAGAATTCCGGCTGGCGGTCCGCGCGAAGGTCTTCGTCGCGGAAGCAGCGGGCGATCTGCATGTAGCGGTCAAAACCGGCGACCATGGAGAGCTGCTTGTAGAGCTGCGGGCTCTGGGGCAGCGCGTAGAATTCGCCGTTGTGGAGACGGCTCGGGACGAGGAAGTCCCGGGCGCCTTCCGGCGTGGACTTGATGAGCATCGGGGTCTCGATCTCGATGAACCCGTTCTCGTCGAAGTAGTCTCTCGTGACCTTCGCCAGTTTGTGGCGAAGGAGGATGTTCTTCTGCAGTTCCGGACGGCGGAGGTCGAGGTACCGGTACTTGAGTCTCGTGAGTTCGGACGTGTTGCAGTCGTCGACGATCTCGAAGGGCGGGGTCTCGGACTTGCCGAGGATGCGCAGGTCGGTGACCGCGACTTCGACGTTGCCGGTGGGAAGGTCGGGGTTCTTGGAGCTTCTCTCCTTGACCGTGCCTTTCGCCATCAGGACGAACTCGGAGCGGACGGTCTCCGCTTTTTCGAAGACGTCGCGGTCCGTCTCATCGCCGAACGCGAGCTGGACGATGCCCGTCCGGTCCCGAAGGTCGATGAAGACGAGCTGTCCGAGGTTGCGGCGCTTGGCCGCCCAGCCGCAGACGACGACTTCCTGTCCGATGAGGTCTTCCCGCACGTCGTTGCAGTAATGCGTGCGTTTCAGTCCGTTCATTCTGTCCATGTGGTGTTTCCTCCCAAAAGTGCGCTGAGGTCGACGTTGGCGAGATCGCCCTCGCTGGTGTTGAGTTCCGCCTGAAGTGCGGACATGGCGGCGTTCATCGCGATCTGCTGGAAGTCCTCGGCAAAGGTGTCGAGGTTCACTTCCGTGGTCTCGCCGGTCTCCATGTATTTGAGCTGAACGGTGCCGGACTCCAGTTCGTTGTCGCCGATGACGGCCGTGAAGTCGGCGCCGGTCTTGTTCGCGTATTTCATCTGTGCCTTGATGGAACGTCCGACCGTGTCGAACGCGCAGGGCACGCCTTCGGCCCGCAGGTCGTGGGCGATCTGCGCCGCTTTGAACGACGCGGCGTCGCCGGCCGTGGCGAGGTACAGCGCCATGGTCTCTTCCTTCGGAAGCTCGATGCCCTGTGCCTCGAGGAGCAGCATCAGACGTTCGATGCCCATGCCGAAGCCGAGGGCCGGGATGGACTTGCCGCCCAGTTCCTCGCAGAGGCCGTCGTACCGGCCGCCGCCGCAGACCGTGCCCTGTGCCCCGATGTCGTGGGACACGAATTCGAAGACGGTCTTCGTGTAGTAGTCGAGGCCGCGGACGATGCGCGGGTTGATGGTGTAGGCGATGTCCATCGCCTCGAGGTATTTCTGGACCTTTTCGAAGTGGTCCTTACACTCTTCACAGAGGTAGTCGAGCACGACCGGCGCGTTGTCCTTCAGCTCGGCGGACTCCTCTTTGCAGTCGATGATGCGCATCGGGTTGCGCTCGAGGCGGTCCGTGCAGGTCTCGCAGAGCTCGTCCTTGTGCGCGGTGAAGTAATCTTTGAGCGCCTTCTGGTAGACGGGACGGCAGTGCGGGCAGCCGATCGAGTTGATCTGCAGTTCGAGGCCCTTGACGCCGAGGAACCCGAAGACCTCGTCTGCCAGGGCGATGACTTCCGCGTCCTGTGCCGGGCTCGACGTGCCGAAGCACTCGACGCCGAACTGGTGGAACTCGCGGAGCCGGCCGGCCTGAGGCTTCTCGTACCGGTAGCAGGAGGGCAGGTAGTAGACTTTCATCGGGCTCGGCTCGTTGAACAGTCCGTGCTCGAGGTACGAGCGGACCGCGCCGGCAGTGCCCTCCGGGCGCAGGGTGATAGACCGTCCGCCCTTGTCGTCGAAGGTGTACATCTCCTTCTGCACGACGTCTGTGGTGTCGCCCACAGACCGGTTGAACAGTTCGGTGTGTTCGAAGACGGGAGTGCGGATCTCTTTGAACCCGTAGTTCCCGGCGATATCGGCCAGGGTCGCTTCCAGGAAACGGACTTTGTGACTGTCCATCGGGAGCGTGTCCTGAGTGCCTTTGATGGCTTTCGTGATGAGCGCCATGGGTCTTCCTCCAAATCGGTGATCTTCTTTTTAATAATAAAGAGCCTTGTAACCTTAGTATTATAGAAAAGAAAGACCCATTTTGCAATGGGTCTTTCACAAACATTTCAAATTACTGGACCGTGAGCACTTTGATGGTGTTCGAGGTGCCGGCGCGGCCGTTGACCGAACCGCCGGTCAGGACGACGGTATCGCCCTCCTGCAGGTCCAGCGCGATGACGGTCTGTTCCATCGCCTCATAGAACATGACTTCGACCGACTCGTAGTTTTTCGAGAGCATCGGGAAGACGCCCCAGCTGAGGTTCAGCTTGCGCCAGACCTTCTTGTCCGTGGTGCGCCCGACGATCGGGATGGGGCTGCGGAACCGGCTGACCATGCGGGCGGTCTGACCGGAAATGGAGGAGACGACCAGCGCCTTCGCGTCGACGTCGACCGCCATCTGGCAGGCGGCGTGGGACAGCGCGTCCATGTTGCCGCGGATCTTGAATCCCGTGCGGTTGAAAGTCTTCTCGAAGTCGATGTGTTCTTCCGTGTTCTTGCAGGCGTCGGACATGACGCGGACGGCTTCGACCGGGTGCTGGCCCGCGGCGGTCTCGCCGGAGAGCATGACCGCGGAGGCGCCGTCGTAAACGGCGTTCGCCACGTCGGAGATCTCCGCCCGGGTGGGACGCGGGTTCTGGATCATGCTCTCGAGCATCTCCGTCGCCACGATGACCCGTTTGCCGAGCTTGCGGCACTTGGACATGAGCAGTTTCTGGATGGACGGGACCTCCGCGAAGGGGATCTCAACGCCGAGGTCGCCGCGGGCGACCATGATGCCGTCCGCCACATCGCAGATGGACGCGACGTTGTCGACGCCGGCGCGGTTCTCGATCTTCGCGATGATCTCGATGTCCTTGCCGCCGTTCTGGTCGAGGAACGTCCTCATCGCCTGGACATCGTCCTTGGTGGAGACGAAGGACGCGGCGATGAAGTCCACGTCGTGCTCGATGCCGAAGAGCAGGTCTTCTTTATCGTGGTCCGACAGGAACTCGCCATGCATGACGTGGTTCGGGAAGTTCATCGACTTCTTGTTTGACAGGACGCCGCCGCACACGACCGTGCAGATGGCCTCCGTGTCAGTCAGTTTGTCGACGGTGCAGACGACCAGACCGTTGTTGACGAGGATGGTGTCCCCCACCGACAGTTCGTTGATGAGGTTTTTATAGCTGACCGACACCCGGGTGTTGTCCCCGAGGAAGTCGTCGGTCGAGAACGTGAACTTCTGACCGTCTTCGAGCGTGACCCGGCGGCCGTCGAACTCGCCGATGCGGTATTCGGGGCCCTTCGTGTCGAGCATGATCGGGATAGGAGCGTTCAGCTCTTCCCGGACGCGTTTGATGCGGGCGATGCGCTCTGCGTGGTCTTCATGAGTGCCGTGAGAAAAGTTCAGACGGCAGACGTCCATGCCTTCCGCAAACAGATGCCGGAGAACGTCGTCGTTATCGCAGGCGGGACCGACGGTCCCGATGATCTTTGTTTTTCGCATAGAGTTACCTCCTCTAAAAAAGCCACCTTTTCCTGTTACTTGAAAAGGTGGCTCCAGTATACTCGTTTTCCGGGGAATGTAAAGAGCGGGATTGTGAAAAAAAGTGTCCCGGTTTACTCTTCCGCCGGCTCTTCGGCGTCTTCCGCCGGTTCCTGCTTTTTCGGGTTGACGATATCTCTCCAGTCGAGGTCGCCTCTGGCGAGCGAATGGATGAGCGCTTCCGCCGTGGCGATGTTCGTGGCCACGGGGACATTGTGGACGTTGCAAAGACGGAGCAGGTCCGCTTCGATGGGTTCCATGGGCTTCGGGTTCAGCGGATCGCCAAACATGAGAAGCAAGTCGATCTCATTGCAGGCGACACGGGACGCGATCTGCTGCTCGCCGCCCTGGTCCCCGCTCAGGAAACTCTGGATCTTGAGACCGGTGGCCTCGGATACGACTTTCCCTGTGGTACCGGTTGCACACAGATTGTGCTGGCTCAGGATGCCCGCGTAAGCGATGCAGAACTGAGTCATGAGTTCTTTTTTGACGTCGTGTGCAATGATAGCGATGTTCATCCGGCACGCTCCTTTCCTGGGACATTATCGAAGTTATTTTAACACAAAACAGAGGTTGTCTCAATATTGTATTGTAAGAAAGTGCCAAAAACACATCATTTTTGGCACTTTGCATTTGATGTTTTCCATAGTTTTTGCCGTTCGGCTGCGTTTTTCCGCTCCCGGACCGGGTCTGACTAGGTCAGGAGCTCGCCGTACGGCTGGACCGTTCCCTCGTTCTCCTTCGGGGAGAAGTAGTAGTCGTAGATGTCCGCGGCGACGACGGCGGTCAGGGCACCGGAGTCGGCGGTCTCGACGACGACGGCGACGGCGATCTCCGGGTCCTCGTAAGGCGCGTAGGAGATCAGGAAACCGTTGTTGCCTTCGACTTTCTTGCCGTCGATGAGCTTGACGACGTCGGACGTACCGGTCTTGGCGGCCGCTCTGACCGGCAGGTCGGAGAACGCGGACCGGCAGAAGCCGATGGTGCCGACTTTCAGCATGCCTTCGCGGACGAGCTGCAGCGTATGCTTTGAGATGTCGAGCGTCTGGGCCACTTCGGGCTGGGTCTGCTGAAGGGTCGTCTTGAAGTCGGCCGTCTTGATGGAACGGACGAAATGAGGCGTGTAACGGGTGCCGCCGTTGGCGATGGTCGAGACGTAGTTCGCGAGCTGGAGCAGCGTGAACTGGTTGTCGGACTCACCGATGGCGGTCGTGATGACGTCACCGGCGTACCAGGTGCCGCCCGCGGCTTTCCGCTCTTCGGGGCTCGACACGTGGCCGGTGGCTTCGGGGATCTCGACGCCGGTCTTCTGACCGAGGCCGAATTTCGTGGCCCACTCGTCGATGCGCTCGATGCCCATCTTCCGGCCGGTCTCGTAGAAGAAACAGTTGCAGGAGACGTTGATGGCGTCCGTGACATTGTTGGTGCCGTGAGCGGTGTGGTGGGCGCAGTAGAACGTGTGGTCAGAGTAGTAGGTGTAGGCGCCGTTGCAGTTCCATGTGAACTGGTCGTCGATGATGCCTTCCTCCAGCGCCGCGATGGCGGTGCAGGGTTTGAAAGTGGAACCGGGCTCATAGGTACTCATGACGGCGCGGTTCCAGAGGGGAGCCGTTTCGTCCTCGGCCCATTCCGAGTACTTCTCTTTCCATTCGTTGTTGTCGTAGGTGGGGTACGTGGCGCAGGCGAGGATCTCTCCCGTGTGGACGTCTTCCACGACGACGGCCGCGGCGCACTTTCGGGCAGCCGAGATGTTGAGGGAGTCGACGCGTTTCTTCAGCGCGTCCTGCGCGACCTTCTGCAGGTTTTTATCGAGGGTCAGGATGACGGCGTTGCCCTGTTCCGGCATGGTCGTGTAGGTGTTGACCGTGTTGCCGTTCTCGTCGATGGTGACGGTCTCGGTGCCGCGGGAACCGCGCAGCTGGTCTTCCAGCGCGAGTTCCAGGCCGGAACTGCCGTAGACGTCTGAGATGGTGTAGGCGTTGCGGGTGAGTTCGTCGATCTCCTGCTTGCCGGAGGCGTTGTCGATGGCCTCTTCCAGTTCCTTTTTCTTCTCGTCATACTTCTCCGCGGTGATGCCGGAGACGCGGCCGAGGATGTGGGGGGCCAGCGTGCCGTCCACATATTCGCGATAGGTCTCGCCCTCGTTCTGGACGCCCTTGTAGAAGTTCTTGTTCTCCATGATGATGGTGACAAGATCGGTCGGGACATCTTCCGCGAAGGTGTAGGGGTAAGAGGTGTTGAACGTGTTGCGGAGCATCTCGATCTGGACCGAGGCAAGGCTCCTTGCGTCTTTCTTCGAATAGGCCTCGAGGCCGTACCGCTTGATGAGCGCGTCCATGCAGTTCTCTGCCGTCGCGTACTCATTGAGGTTCAGGACGTCCTTCGACTTGAGCCATTTGAGGTAAGCCGCGTTCTCGTCCTTCTTTTTGAAGACGTAGTTCCCGGTCTTCTTCGAGACCTTGATGGGAAGTTTGTCGATGTATTCGACGCCGTTCGCTTCACAGAGCTGGATGAGCGAGATGATGATCTCATTGCGCTTTTCCTGGTCTTTCGGGAACGCCGTCGCGTTGAACATGATGGAGTTGCCCTGGCGGCTCGACACCAGGACCGACCCGTTGCGGTCGAGGATCTCTCCGCGGGCCGCGTCGATGGTCCGCGTGTAGGCGCCGAGGGTGCCGGCGTTCGCGCCGGAGATGAGAGTGGACCAGATGAGCACGCCGATGAGCGCCAGCGCCGCTAACACGACGATGACGTTGTAGATGGCACTGCGGGTCTTGGAAATGCCCATCGTTTTCCCTCTCTTTCCGGATAGATTTCAGTTACCGGAGTTCCGCGAAGCCTCTCGCCATGGAACTCTTCGGGTAGCGTTCGCGGATGTATCTCATGAATCGCCGCAGGATCACATAGAACAGTGATGTGAAGACGAAGCTGTACAGCGCGGACGGCAGGTAGTAGGTGATGTAGGTGAAGGCCCCCTCGTCGACGCCCCGGAGGACGACGAAGCACAGCCAGTGCAGCGTGACGTACAGGAGGATGACCAGCGCGCTCAGGATGTTGGCGGTCCACAGGTTGTTCCGCATGAGGTAATTCATGAGGAGCCCGACTCCGGTGGAACTCAGCAGGAAGAAGATGGCGTTGAAGCCGTCGAGATGAGCGGCGGAGACATCCCACAGGACGCCCGCGAAGAGGCACAGCATGGTGGCCGGCAGGTTGTGCAGGAACATGGCGATGCACACCGTCAGCGGCAGGAGCAGGAAGCAGTGGGCCCCCATGATGGTCGGGAACATGTGGGGCGTGTTCTGCAGCAGATGGCAGAACAGGATGAGCGCCACAAAGACCACGTTGGTCCAGAGCTTGTGCTTCTGTTCGTTGGAGAGCGGCCGGCGCTGCCGTTTTACGGGGCCGGTCTGTGACTGCCGGGTGCGGCTGTCAAAGGTGATGCGTTCCTTCATTCGTTGCTCGCCTCCGTCGTGGCACGTCCGCTGGTGGTACGGAAGGTGGTCACCGGACGGGTGGTCGTGGTGCGGCGGGCGGTGGTGGAGGACGTCGTCTCACCGGCCGAGGTGGACTCGGTGGAGGCGGCGGCATCGGTCGTGGCGCGGTTCGGGTTGGACTGGACTTCAGGAGAGTCGGCGTCCGCGCCTTCGGCGCCATCGTCGTAGGTAGCGGCGACGCCCTGGCCTTCGAAGCCGATCATGATGAGCGCTTCGGTCAGCTGGGTGACGTCGATATTCGGTTCGATGACCGCGTAGGCGGAAATGTCTTTTTCGTCGTTCTGGATCTCACGGACCGTGCCGATGATGAGGTCTCTCGGGTAGATGCCGCCGACACCCGCGGTGGCGATGACGCTGCCCTTCGAGACTTTCGTCTTCCGGTCGAGGCCGGAGAGCCGGCAGAAGCCCTTCTTCACGATGTCCGCGTCGTTCGTGATGTAGCCGCTCTCGCGGGTGCGGACCTCGTAGGCGGAGATGGAGATCTTCGGGTCGAGGATGGTGGAGACGACGCAGTAGGTCGGGGCCACTTTGGTGACGACGCCGACGAGCTGTCCATCGCCGTAGATGACCGGGTCATCCACTTTGACGCCGGACACGGAGCCTTTGTTGAACACGAAGGTCGTGAAGTTGTTCGCGGAGTCCTTGCCGATGACCGTGGCCGAGATGACCTGGTAGTCCGGGTGCTGTTCCCGGATGCCGAGGAAGTTCTCGTAGCTCTCGAGTTTCTGTTTGGTCTCCTCGTAGTCCGCCAGCTGCTTCTGTGCGCTGATGACTTTGCCTTCGAGGTCGTCGATCCGCTTCTCATAGGTCGAGGACCGGGTGAAAAAGTGGCCGATGTTCGAAAAGCCGTTGCCGAGGACAGACGTCACACGGGACAGCGGCTGGGTCACCGTGCCGGCGGTCGCGGAGAGCGGGGAGCTCTTGCTGCCGAGCACAGCGGCGAGGATGAGAAAAATGATGAGGATGCCCAAAATGACGGCGAGGATCTTGAACCACAGCGTCTTGACAAACCCTTTCACGTGCATTCAACCTTTCGGTGCATAAATAGTCGGAAAAAGGGACTCCGCGGGGGAGGTCCCTTTTTGTGTTCCTGTTTCGTTTCGGCGATTTACTCGTCGTAGTTCTTGGTGCTGGTGAGGCTCAGCATGTCGTTCTCGAGGCAGACACCGGTGCCGTCGACCACGCAGTCGAGCGGGTTCTCTGCCACGAGGACCGGCATTTTGGTCTCGGCGGAGATGAGCCGGTCGAGGCCTCTCAGCAGCGCGCCGCCGCCGGTGAGCATGATGCCCTGGTCGATGATGTCCGCCGCCAGTTCGGGCGGGGTCTTCTCGAGGGTGGTGCGGATGGCGTCGAGGATCTGGTTGACGGAGTCGGCCAGCGCCTCGCGGACCTCTTCGGACGTGACTTCGATGTTCTTCGGAAGACCGTCGACGAGGTTGCGGCCCTTGACGTCGATGGCGCCTTCGCCTTCGTAGGGGAAGGCGGAGCCGATCTTGATCTTGATCTCCTCAGCGGTGCGCACACCGATGAGCAGGTTGTACTTCTTCTTGATGTAGGCGATGATGGCGTCGTCGAAGGAGTCGCCCGCGACACGCGCGGAGCACGAGGTGACGATGTCGCCGAGGGAGATGACCGCGACTTCCGCGGTACCGCCGCCGATGTCGACGACCATGGAACCGGCCGCTTCCGCGACGGGGAGACCGGCACCGATGGCGGCTGCCATGGGTTCCTCGATGAGGGAGACCTGGCGGGCGCCGGCGCTGCGGGCAGCGTCATGCACGGCGCGGCGTTCGACCTCGGTGACGCCCGAGGGGATGCAGATCATGACGCGGGCCTTGTTGAACTTGGAGTTCAGCATGGCTCTGCGGATGAATTCTTTCAGCATGTCTGCGGTGATATCGAAATCGGCGATGACGCCGTCCTTCAGAGGACGGACCGCGGTGATGGAACCGGGGGTACGGCCGATCATTTCTTTTGCTTCTGCGCCAACGGCAACGACCTTGTTCGGGGTGGAGCGCACGTCGACGGCGACGACGGAGGGCTCGCGGATGACGATGCCCTTGCCCTTGACGAAGACGAGCGTGTTGGCGGTACCAAGGTCGATACCAATGTCCTGAGTGAATAACATGTTTGAGAGACTCCTTTCGAGGGTCATATTTGGAGAAGACGGGAGCCGTGTCCCGACGGGTTTCGAGACTGCTCCACTATACTTTAGTATTATATAACAGAGGCCACGGGGATTCCATTGTAAAAAACGCTAAAGCTTTTGCACACTTTTTCAACACTTTTTCAACAATCCGCAGGGGCACTTTTTCTGCATATCTACATGTTGTGGTGGGCGATTTACCGCGCCACAATGTCGTGCTTCCGGAGCGCACGGTACACCCGCGCCGCCGGCAGCCCGACGACGGTCTCGTAGTCGCCCCGGATGCCCTCGACGAGGACGCGGCCGAGGCCCTGGATGCCGTACGCGCCGGCCTTGTCCATCGGCTCGCCGGTCCGGACATACCAGTCGATCTCTTCCTCGGTCAGGTCAAAGAACGTGACCTCGGTCGCCTCGACAAAGGTCTCGTTCGAGACGATCTCATCCCGCTCGTTTTTCTCGACGAGCGCGACGCCGGTGTAGACGACATGGGTCCTGCCGGACAGCGAGCGGAGCATGGCTCTCGCATCTTCTTCGTCGGTCGGTTTTCCCATGACTGCGTCGTTCAGGGCCACTACTGTGTCGGAGCCGAGGAATACGGTCGGCGCGTCGACGGAGGTCGCCTCCGCCGCGGCCGTCGCCTTCCCGAGCGCCAGTGCCTGAACGCCCTCCGGGGGCTTCTCGAGCGACACCTGACTCTCGTCGAAGTCAGCGGTTTTGACGTCAAATGAATAGCCTAGATCGGTGAGGATCTCCCGACGTCGCGGAGAACCGGAGGCTAAAATCAATTTCATTGCTATCATCCTTTTTCGCGCTTCAATAGGTTCCGTCGAAAGAGGCCGCCGAGCCACTTGCCATCCCGAACCGCGCGCCCTCCCGCAGGTGCTCTGGGCTTTCCCCCAAGCGTCTCTGCGGCACTCATTTCTCCTCCCCGTGACAAGCAGGGTAGAAGCGCGAAAACTAAATCTTCTTTTCGTCCAGTTTTCCGAGGTTCAGGAGGTCCTTGTACTTGAGGACCGCCATGGCGGTCTTTGAGTCTCGGATCTCGTTGTCGTAGATCATCTCGAGGGCGTTCGTGAACGAGACGCGTTTCACGTTCAGGAACTCGTCGTCGTCGAGCTCCTGTCCGACGTCGGACAGGCCACAGGCGGCGTACAGGCGGATGATCTCGTTGGTGTAGCCGGGGCTCGGATAGTCCCAGCCGAGGTCGAACCATTCGGTGGCGACCATGCCGGTCTCTTCCCGCAGTTCGCGCTTCGCCGCCTCGAAGGGGTCCTCCCCCGGCTCGAGTTTGCCGGCGGGCGCCTCGAGGACGTCTTCCATGTAGGGGTACCGGAACTGCTCGACGAGCAGGACCGTGCCGTCCGACTGAACGGGCAGGACGCATACGCCGCCCGGGTGCTCGACGACTTCACGGCCCCGTACATCGCCGTTCGGCATGAGAGCGTCATCGTTGCGGACCGTCAGGATGCGGCCGCGGAACACATAGACTTTTCGAATGGTTTTTTCTTTCGTTTCCATACTGTGACTCCGTTGGAAAAAAGGGGCACCGACCGAGCCGGTACCCCTCTGTTTATCTGGTTTGAGCGTAACGCCTCAGTCCTCGTACTCGACTTCGAACTCGAGTTTCTCGTGGCACTTCGGGCATTCGATGCCGCCCTGAGCAAGGACGCTGTCATCGATGAACATGACGTGGCCGCAGGACGGGCACTCGACTTCGTAGGTGTCCTCTTCCGGCTCCGCTTCGCGCTCGACGACTTCTTCGACGGGCTCTTCGACGACGGGTTCTTCGACGACCGGCTCTTCTTCCGGCCATGCGACTGCGGCGGCAGCGGCGGCAGGAGCGGCTTCTTCGAAGATGGATTCTTCGGCAGCGGCAGCTTCCGCGGCCTCGGCCTCGGCGACGACTTCGTCGGCAGCGGCGAAGATGGCGTCGTCATCGAGTTCTTCTTCCTCGACGGGGGCTTCCTCTTCGACGGGAGCTTCCTCTTCGACGGGAGCCTCTTCGATGATCTCCTCGACGGGAGCTTCTTCCTCGACCGCCGGCTCTTCGATGACGTCTTCTTCGACTTCCTCTTCGACCGTGTCTTCCTCTGCCTCTTCCGGAGCTTCGTCAGACGTGTAGACGACTTCGAACGCCTCGTCTTCGGCATCCAGATCGTCGAACTCCTCTTCCGTGAGCTCTTCGATTTCAAAGCCTTCGAACAGGATGGCTTCGAGGTCCCCAAGGTCCATGTCGATCTCATCGACGCGGTCGGTCATCTCTTTGAGATCGGTCGCGTTCTGATCGATGGCGGCAACGATCTCGTCAAATGTCTCGATGATACCTTTGAGCAGCTTATTCTCTGCATTGGCAGCATCGAGGTCGAGCCCTTCTTCCAGGCCTTTCAGGTAAGCAACTTTTTCAGACAGTTTCATGTCGGGGTCCTCTCTTTCTACAAACTTATGCACGGCCCATGTACTCGCCGGTACGGGTGTCGATCTGAATGACTTCGCCCTCGTTGATGAACAGTGGGACGCGGACTTCAGCACCGGTTTCGACGGTAGCGGGTTTCAGCGTATTGGTTGCGGTGTTGCCGGCAAGGCCGGGCTCTGTGTGAGTGACTTCCAGTTCGACGAAGTTCGGGCAGTTCAGACCGAAGACTTTGCCCTTGTAAGAGAGGACCTGGCAGGTCATGTTCTCCTTGACGAACTTGAAGGCATCCGGAAGGTCGGACTCATTGATCGGGACCATATCGAAGGTCTCAGGGTCCATGAAATAGTAAAGGTCTCCGTCCGCATAAGAGAAGTCCATGTCTTTTCTCTCGATGAACGCGGTGGGGAACTTTGCGCTCGGGTTGTAGGATTTTTCCGTGATGGAACCGGTGATGACATTCTTGGTTTTGGTACGGACGAACGCCGCGCCTTTACCGGGTTTGACGTGCTGGAATTCGACGACCTGAAGGACCTGGCCGTCCTCTTCAAAAGTGACACCGTTTCTGAAATCACCTGCAGAAATCATAGTGGTAAACCTCCAAATTGATGCTGATCATATATCAAGATTATTATTTATTTTACAGTACTACAAGGTCTTTGGTCAAGTGGCAGAAGTTCTTGTGCCCGCCGGCTGTAACGAGCACCATATCTTCGATGCGGACGCCGAATTTTCCGGGCAGATAGATGCCCGGTTCGACCGTAACGACCGTGTTTTCGCGGATGGTCTCTTCGGACTTCGGACCCGCGAACGGGTGCTCGTGGATCTCGACACCGACCCCGTGACCGGTGCTGTGCCCGAAGTACTCTCCGTACCCCGCTTCGGCGATGACGTCGCGGCAGGCCTTGTCGAGGTAAAACGCCCCGATGCCCGGTCTCACATAGTCGAGACCCGCCTGCTGCGCCCGTTTGACGGTCTCGTAGACGTTGACCATCTCCTCCGTCGGCTGACCGACGGCAAACGTGCGGGTGCAGTCCGAATGGTACTGGTCGTAAATCGCCCCGAAGTCGATGGTGACGAAGTCGCCGGACTCGACGAGCTTCTCTCCGGGAACACCGTGGGGCTTCGACGAGTTGGCGCCGCTGACCACGATGGTGTCGAACGAGATGCCGTCGGCGCCGAACTTGCGCATGAGGTACTCGAGCTCGTTGGCAAGGTCCCGCTCCGCCACGCCGGGTTTCAGGAGGTGGAGGAGTTCGTCGAGCGCTTTTTCGGCGATGTCCTGCGCTTTCTGCATCTTTTCGACTTCCGCCCCGCACTTGACCTCCCGGAGTTCGTTCGCCAGCGTGTCGAGCCGGTTCGAGACGTTGAAGGAGTAGGTCGGGAGCATCTTGCGCCACTTGTTCAGTTCGGCCAGGGTCATGCGTTCGGACTCGACGAGGATCTCCGTGCAGTTGTGTTTCTGGAGAAGGTCGAAGACCTGCTGATAGATCTGATCTTGCAGGAGGACCTGCGCCTCCGTGACGGTGTTCGAGGCCGCTTCAAAGTACCGGCTGTCCGTGACGAACGCGCTCTCCTCCGGCATGACCAGAAGGGTGCCGTTCGAGGACGGGAACCCGGTGAAATAGAGGCGGTTTTCCTCGCTCAAAATGAGCGCCGCCTGTGTCGATTTCAACTGAGAAGCGAGTTGTGCGATGTTCATGATATGGTGTGTTCCTTTCGTTGCTCTGCGGTCTCCGCGGTCAATCCCACCGACGCGAGACCCGTTGCTCGAGCCTGCGTTTGACGAGGAAGAAGCCTTCCCTCCGGTCCGCCTCATAGGGCTCGACCCAGATGCTTTTGCACCCCGCAAGGTTCGCCCCGAGGATGTCCGTGAAAAGCTGGTCTCCGAGCATGACTGTTTTCCCGGGACGTGTGCGGAGTCTGAAAGCCGCACGGAAGTAACCGAAGGGGGCGGGCTTCGCCGCCATCCCGACGACGGGGATGGCATACCGGTCCGCGAGGACCTTCGCCCTTTTCGTCTTCGCGTTCGAGAGGAGCAGGACTTTGAGCCCCGCGGCCTTCATGGAACGGACCCAGTCTTCCGTGCCCGGAAGCGGGTCGGTGGTGAGGTCGTGGGAGGAGGTGTTGTCGGCGTCGATGAGGACGGCTTTACAGCCGAGCGCCCTTACCGTGGCCGGCGTGACCTCTGTCAGAAGACGGCATTTTGCGTCGGGTTTCAACAGTTTCATAGGGACCACCTCAAAAAGAAACCGGCCGCAGGGGCTCCCTGCAGCCGGTATAAGTTCAAAACTTATTTGTATTTGCGCTTGCGAGCTGCCTCTGATTTTTTCTTGCGCTTGACAGACGGCTTCTCGTAGTGCTCTCTTTTGCGAACCTCTTTGATGACACCGTCTCTGGAAGTCTGTCTCTTGAAACGTCTCAGTGCGCTGTCGATGGATTCGTTCTCTCTGACTTTGATCTCGCTCATTGTATGTTGTCCCTCCCTTCAACTGTAGCAGGGTTACTAGCCATTAGTACGACCCATTATACAACCCGCTTGAAGGGTTGTCAAACAGAAAAGCCCCGCCCGGAGGACCGGGCGGGACAGGAGCTTGTGATTATTCCACTTTCAGGAATTCTTTGCACTCTTTGTAGCTCTTCAGTTTGAAGTTGTTGCTTCTCTCTTTGTACTCTTCGACAGCGGCGAAGGTCTTGGCAGCGAGTTCTTCCTTGCCCTTGAGAGGCTTGCGGGTGAACGCGTTGATGCCGAACCGGGCAAAACGCTTGACGAGAAGATAGATGTACATGAAGTCGAAGACGGCGCAGATGAAGCCGAGGCAGTACACGAACCACTCGATCTCGTTTCCGCGGAAGATGGTCCAATAGGTACCAAGAGCGGTGGGAGCGAGTGTGCCGATGCACTTGAGAACGGCGACCCAGACGCTGAGGCCTTCGATCGTCTCTCTCGAGAACATGTGGACACAGAACAGCATCGACATGATGGCGTTCATCAGATAGGCGGCGAACATCGGGGAATCCGGAAGATTCGGCCACTGCGGGTTCATCAAGAGGATGGTCACGAAGATGATCGCGAAGGTGCAGAGCTTGACGAAGTAGTAAGACCAGTCATAGCCCGGGAAGCGCTTCGCGTAGAACATCTTGGCATACCGAAGGTCAAGAACGAACATGATGAAGTCGAACGCGACCCAGAGATAGATGCCCCAGCGGGTGACAGGTTCCGGATACGGGACCATGAACGAGAACTGGAACTCCCAGGAGAAGTTCATGCACAGGCAGACCCACGGCATGGACGGCGCGTGGTCTTTGTGCAGGCGCCAGATGATGATCAGGTAGACGCCGGTCCAGGTGAGGGCGGACAGTGCGATCAGGAAAATGGAACCCCAACCCATGTTGGCGAACATATCCTGGATCCACATGCGCCAGCCTTCATACGGAGTTTCCATGACGGTGTTGCCCCACTGCACGCCGGGGTGCTGGGTCAGGCCCGCAAGGATCCCCTTAATGAAATCGAGAATCATTGTTATTATTCCTCCTTTTCTCAATCACAAATGTAGCGCACTTCTTTATACGCGTACAAATTCATCTTTAATATACTATCAAATTTCACAATCGTCAACGGTTTTCTCCCCAAATTTAGCAAATATCGGGTTATTCGGTCAAATATATTTGTACGTGTACGAAATTTTGTCCGAGTACAAAAATTTGTACGGTAACGTTTTCTAAAATGTGTTATACTACCGTCGTAATCTGATATTGGGCCTTTCCGGCCGGAGAGTAAAAAAGGAGTACATTATGAAACAGACCCAGAAATACCTGGCAGAGCAGGAGCGGATCGCCCGCATCGCGTTCAAACTGTTCGCGGAGACCGGCTATGCCAAGACCCCGCTGTCCGTCATCGGCAAGGAAGCCGGCGTCCAGAAGAGCCTGCTTCAGTACTATTTCCCGAAAAAATCCAAATTCATCGAACTGTTCATCGAGACGTCCTTCTCCCTCGTCATCGACCAGGTCATCGAGTCCATCCGGGCCCGTGAGGCCGAAGAGGCAGCCGCGGCGATCGACGACGATCTCGTCGCCGTCGACCCCTTCGACGATGACGACGAAGATGAGTTCACAGGTGTCGAGCTCGTCGAACTGCTCTATGACATCGCTTACTTCGAGTTCTGGTATATCACCAGCTGCCCGTCGACCGAGGCGCTCCGCATGGACGTCATGGAGAACTACAATACCGCACAGCTCGTCGTCCAGTGCATCTGCGACTGGATCTTCGATCATATCTCCGATCTTGATGACGATATGAAAGACCGTCTCTATGACACGATCACATTCTGCGTCGGCGGCGGTTTCGAGTATGCCTGCATGAAGTTCGAGAAGAACGAACCCGTCGATGTCGGTTACATCGTCGCCAACGCCATGGACTTCGTTGTCAGCGCGCTCGGCTTCGATCCTGCTCTCTTCAAGATCCGGAAAGAGATGTCCACCGAATGGCTGCTCCGCACAGCTGACGCTGTCGACGCGGTCACCTTCGGCGGCTGAACACAGTACCCTCTCAAATAGAAATATCTGACCGCAAAACCCAAGCGGACCCCTGCCAGGTTTCCCCGGCAGGGGTCTGTGTTTTTTCTGCATTTACAGCATCGCAAAGTTTTCGAGGAATTTCAGGTCTTCCGGGTTGTCGATGTACTCGTTGCCGTGAGAGGCGCCTTCATAGACCCGCTGCCCGTTCCTGTATACCAGAAGGCGATTCAATGGCAGCGGTTCCCAGTCTCCATGGCGGAGCGGCAGGGTCGAGAACCACGCGGACCCTCCGTCTTCGCAGACGTGAAGGGAACCCTTATAGTTCGTATGGGCATAGAGTTGCTCTCCGTCGAACAGCAGGACGTTGATCTTGTTGTGGGGCGTCAGATGGGCGAGCGTCCGGTCGACCAGGTCGATCCGTTCTTCCGCGGTCAGCGGGTGACCGGCTTTGAGGGTGGCCTCCTCTACCTGATCGAGGAAGTAGAGGAGCATCCGTTCACTGTCGGTGGTCCCGCGCTCCAGATAGAAGTAAGGGTCGACATCCGGCGCTTCGAACAGGGTGCCGTTGTGGATCTGCGTCCAGGTCCTGCCGGAGATATCATACCCCGCGAAGGGGTGCGTATTGTCATATTCCATGTTGCCGATGGTGGCAAGGCGGATGTGGGCAAGCAGGTTCCGGGCGACGATCGACGAGCTCATACGCTCTTTGAGGTAAACGCTTGACGACGCCTTTTTCGGCTCTTTTTCGATCGAGACGCCGTGGTCGCACTGCGCGATGCCCCATCCCTGGGGGTGGTCAGAGCAATGGGTGAAGAAGTCCTGCAGCAGGTCGTTCGTCCGGACCGGCCGCGCGGAGTTCACTCCGAACAGTTCACACAAGTGCTTCTTCCTGCCTTTCTTTTGCCAGTTGCAATCCGTATGCCGCGAAGTTGTCTCCGGCCAGAGCGCGGACTTTCGTCGCGTACCGGTTCGCGGGGTCAAGGAACTTCGCCTCTTCGAAGGCCAGGATGTCCTGCACTTCGTCGGGGAAGTCCCGGTAGAATTCTTTCATCTGATGGAGCATGAGCTTCCCGGCTTCCGTCACGGTGCTGCTCCGCCCGCCGAGGATGATGATCTTTGTGCGCTCGAGGTCGTAGTACGCGGCCTTCTTGAAGTTTTGGACCGCCTGGACCTGATCCTGCTCCGGGAAGAAAAAGTCCTGGGTGCCGGCGAGGAACCCGAGGAACAGCTCGCCGAATTTGACGTCGCGCAGGTCGAGGCCCACGGGGTCGAGCGGGTTCAGGTCGAACATGCGCAGTTCGATGTGGCTCGCGCCATACTTGCGCAGGTTGTCGAGCGTGTTGAGCCCCCGCGGTTTCAGCCGGACGGGGAAATAGAGCTCGCTGGGCGCGGCCAGCAGGCCTTTGGAGACGAAGTATTCGATGCCGGCGATGTACCCCTCGAGCGTCTTGTAGTCAAAGACCGGTGTGAACGCGTTCCAGTAGCCGGTCTCGGCACAGCGCTGAGAGGCCTTTCCGGTGAAGATAGAACCTCCGGACGTGCCGGGCTCCAGGAACGAGCTGTCCCGGACCGGGCTCGCCGCGGTGACCGCCGTGATGAGCCAGCCGTATGCGGCGGCCTTCTTGGCCAGTTCCAGATAGAACTGGTCTTTGTAGTGCTGATAGGTGCCGACTTCGTACATCTTTAAGTGCGCTTCGTAATCCGCCTTCAGCAGTTCCTCCGAGAAGGAGTAGTTGAAATGGATGCCCGAATAGGTCATGACATGGCGGCCGTAACGACCGGACAGGTACTCCCGGTAGGCCGTCTTGTGGTAGTCTTCGCCGGGGAACTGGGCAATGGGGATGTCCTCCTCGTCCGCGATGTACGGCGGGTTCGAGAAGGGCCACAGATACTCCCGGGGCGTCGAAGCCGCCAGGGTCTGTTCGATCTCATCATGGTACTGTTTCAAAAGCCCGTACGCCTCTTCGGCAGAGTCTGCCACCGGCGTGTTGATCTCTGTCTGGTTCTCGCAGAAATCTTTGGTGATATAAGGGTGGTCTAAAAACGGGTCCGGGGTATGTGCCATACGCCCGTCTTCGGTCACCCGGAGGCTCTCTTTTTCGAGTCCGAAATGTCCGTTCAGAAGCAACTCTTTCAGCTGCTCACGCGACAGATCCAGCATCGTCGAGCCCTCCTTCCTAACTTAAGCGCAAATGCTCTCAGTGCAATTTTGAATAGTCATTAATATAATACTCCAGCGGAACGCCGCTTTCCAGCCCTTCGACCTGGACCCGGGCCGGGCTCATGAGGTGCGCGGCACGGGAATAGAGGTTCTGGACGAACTTTTCCTCGCCCCGGCCGCGTCGGCGGAGGCCTTCGGCGGCGAGGTCGATCACATCGCCCAGAAGCCGTTCGAGGTCTTCTTCGCGGACGAAGTCCGGGAGGTACGTCTTGACCAGGAGCTCCCGCAGTTCGAGGTAACTGTACCCCTGATCATACAGGAAGCCCGCGTTGTCGAGCCGTTCATTCAGCTCGGGGATGACCTCCATGAGACCGGTCTGGAACGCGGCGACGGTCATGATGTCCCGCACCGGCTGTTCACAGGCGCTGCGGAACTCGATCGTGCCGCGGAATGTGACATCGTCGAATTTGAACGAGCGCAGATACTGCAGGTCGTCCCACACGGGGGTAAAGCGGATCTGCGTGAATCGCCCCTTGTCTGCATCGTAGTATTCGCCATCGATGTAGTCCTGCCGGAAGTATGTTTCCAGCGGCGTCGGCGGGAAATGGATATATTTATCGCCCCGCTCGACACAGTAGAGGGACATGGTGCGGATGTAGGCGACCACCTCGTCGATCGAGGCGAGTTTTTTGTCGTAGATGTCCACATTGTGCGGGTTCACCCCGTGCATGCTGTGTTTCCAGAAAAAGTCCCGGGAACAGAGGAAGTCCTCCCACGGCGAGTTCGCAAAGAGAAGCGCCTTCACCGGCTCGAGACGGGTGAATGTATTGAGGGTCTCGACGAGGGTGTCCTTCTGGGCGTCCAGCTGGACCTGAGACGCGCAGCTGAAGAGGCCGAAGTTCGGCTGGTCGTGGAAGAGGATGGTGCGCGGATACTTCGGGTAGGACTCGAGGTGGTGGAGCAGCATCCGGTAACGGCCGTTGGCGATCGGCACGTTGTGGTTGTACTGCCGGTACGGGTTGAGTCCCATGCCGGTCAGGCTGTGATGCCGCGGCAGAAGGAAGTCCTGAATAAACGCGTAGTAGTCGCAAAAACGGTCATAGATGCCGTTCAGGTCCTCATCGATACCGAAGGAGAACTCCAGCGTGTTGAAGCTGCAGTCGTAGGAGAGGCTGTCGCCGGTCCCGGGGTCGGTCGCGTTGTAGATGTCACCGTTGTCGTCCCGGAGGAGGTCCGAGAACCCGAACCGCGCGAGGAAGGCGTCCGTCAGGGCGTGGACCACCGGGAAGTCGACCGGCTTTTTGTCGAGGTTGACAATGGGCAGCTCGAATTCGAGCCCGGCATAGGCCTGTTTCGGCCGTTCCGTCGGGGCGATGTATTTCTCATAGATCCGTTGCTGAAGCGCATCTCCCATCACGAGGCACCTCTCTTTCTTCCTATTACCTATTGACTTGATAGGTTTATATTACAGAAAGTATGCACGATTCCGGGAAAGATGTCAAGTACAGGCCCGACCTTTTGATTCCGTTTAAGGTCTGTGGTATATATTATGTGAAAGCTTTATAAGCAACCATTGATATAAAGGAGTGTCTTTATGACCGAACTTTGGCAGGAGATCGTCGCGTTCTTCGCGTCTTGGGGCGAGAAGTGGCCGCAGATCATCCTGGGGCTCCTCGTCTTCCTTCTTCTGGCGCTGCTGTCGAAGAAGCTGACCGAACTCATCGGAGCGATCATCCGCAAACTGTTCACCCGCTGGCCGAAGACCGGCGAGGACATTTATGGAGCGCTCAAGAACCCGCTCCGGGTCTTCTTCATCATCCTTGGTGTGGAGCTCGCGTTCCTCATCATCTCGCCGGAGACGAAGTGGATGACGTTCATCGACAAGCTCTTCCGGATGGCGAACATCTCGCTCATCGCCTGGGTGCTGCTGAACTACACACCGGCGGCAACACGGCAAATCATCCGGTTCAACGACGAAAAGAACGTCAACCAGTCCGAAGTGGCCATCCGGTTCATGGCGATCATCCT
>JAZOTY010000004.1:0-6004 GCA_045657845.1 Acutalibacteraceae bacterium
AAGGAGAATAACTATGAAACAGGACTACATCATGCGGGACCTCAAGAAAAAACCGCTGCCGGAAATGCCGGCGGACATCCGTGCGCAGCTCGACGCGGGCAACTTGACTCCGGTCCCCTTCGCGGAAAAGGACCGGCTCATCGCCGACGACAGCCTCATCTATGAAGTGGGGTACAAGCGGTTCCCGAACGGCAATTACTATTGCGCGATGTACTGCCCCATGCCCGGCATCACCCTCGAGATGCTCCAGTGGTGGTTCTGGTGGCACGCCAAGGAGTCTGCCCGCTACCGGGTCTGGTTCCCGGGCGAGCACTTCGCCATCTCGTATGCGCGGAAGGACCAGGACTTCTTCCGCCAGCCGAAGCAGCCGCCCTTCCGCGCGAACACGCACTTCCCCATCGAGAAGATCGGCAAGATCGCGCTGCCGCTGAAGATCGCCTTCGAGACCCCGGAAGACTTCGGCTTCGACCCGAAGCTCATGGAGGAGCACAACGTCCCCTGGGTGGTGAACGGCCACGTCGGCGCGGTCTACGGCCTCGTCTCCCACACGGAGATGGCCCACATCTTCAAAGTCGTCGACGACACGCCCGTCCTCATCAGCCGCTTCTGGATCGGTGAGACCCTGAAGCTCCCGCTCATCCGCAAAGCCATGCTGAACGACGACACCGCACGCGGCATGGTCACCCACTGCTGCATCGAGTACCGTAACCTCGCCGCCATCCTCCCGACCCTCTACGAGGCCTACGGAAGCTGAACACAACAACAAAAAAGACCGCTGAGCTTCTTGCTCAGCGGTTTTTCTTATTGTGCAGAGTCTATCGTGTAAGTAATGCTCGGGGCCGTCACGACCAGCGGATTGCCGTTCGCGTCGGTCGCCCCGCCGAAGAACAGCTTCGGCACGCCCTTCACCACGAAGAACATGAAGATGACCAGAATTGTGAATGCCACAATGTCCTTAATAAGACTCTTTGTCTTCTCGCTCATAAAACACCTCAAAAACTCTCAATACTCTCGCAATGTACACTTTTTGTATGCGTACAAAATTCAACGGCATTATTATATAAGCAATTTTTACTATTGTTAAACGCCACACACCGTATTATTCTGAGAGGTACAGTGCGCCAGAAGCGGCACACGCAAATACTACAACAAAGGAGCGCGCAGACCCATGGAAGTCTACAACCACTATCCGACCATTATGATGTCCGGCCTCGGCGGCTGGGGCGAACACGAGAAGCAGAACAAGATCATGCCCTACTGGGGCGCGAAGGAAAACGACGTCCTCGCCGACCTCCGCAGCCTCGGCTATGAGTGCTACTTCCCGTCCCTCGGCCCCCTCAACAGTTCCTGGGACCGCTGCTGCATTCTCTGGGCCTGGCTGTTCGGCGGCACCGTCGACTACGGCAAGGCACACGCAGAGAAATACGGCATCAACCGGTTCGGCCGCACGTATGAACACGGCGTCCTCGAGGACCTCGGCCAGGAAGGCCCGCACAAGAAGGCCAACTTCATTGGCCACTCCATGGGCGGCCCCCTCATTAAGACCATCCACGAGCTCTTCGTGTACGGCTCGGAAGAAGAGCGCGCCGTCACTCCCGAAGACGAGCTCTCTCCCCTCTTCAAGGGCGGCCACGGCCACCTCATCCACTGCCTGACCACGCTGTCCGGCACGAACAACGGAACGACCCTCGCGGACTTCCCGACGAAGTACGGCCTGTCCTTCGTCACGGGCATCTTCGCAGTACTCGGCGCCGTCATCGGCGACACCCGCGCCTCCAACTTCTATTACATAGACCTTCCCCAGTACGGCATCACTCCGGAACGGGCAGACGCCAGAAACTGGCACTTCCGCAACCCGCTGAAGTACACGGACGGCATCAAGAAGATCTGCAACCCGAACATCGGCGCGCAGAACTGCTTCATTGAAATGACCGTTGAGGAGAACTTGGGCAAGATCAACCCGGCCCTCCACGACCCGGACCCGAACATCTACCTCTTCGCGGAGCGCCTCTCCGCCATGAAGCCCTGGTTCGGCCCCTACACCAAGCCATACAAAGGCATGTTCAACCTCACCTTCATCGCCGGCCTCGTCACCGGCTGGTACCACCCGAAGAAGCTCAAGAAGTTCGGCGTCGGCGAGACGCAGGACTGGTTCCTGGGCGATGGGTTCGTCAACTTAAGAGGGCAGTCCGCCCCCATCGGCATGCCGCAGGAGGACGCAGTCCCCGGCCAGACCGAGTTCAAGCCCGGCCTCTGGTACAACATGCCGCCCCTCAACGGCGACCACACCTCCTGGATGGACCTCAGCTACCAGGAAAACCGCATGCAGAACTTCCGCGACATGATGGCGCGCTTCCGCTCTCTCCCCGACGGCGAGACCGTCAGCAAATAACAAACAAAAAAGCCGCTGAACCGTTTGAAGTGAACCCCTTTTGTTAGACAAGATCTAACGAAAGGGGTTCACTTCAACGCCGGCGGCTTCTTTTTACTGCAACAGTTTAAAATGACTTTTACGGCACTCGATGAGACCGTCTTCTTTCATGCGGGTCAGTTCCTTGGACATGTTGGTGCGCTCAAGGTTCAGGTAGTCCGCCATCTGCTGGCGGTCGAAGGGAATGTCGAACTCGTTCGACTGTTTCTGCAGCGCCACCGTGTTCAGATAGGCCAGCAGACGCCCGCGTGCACTTTTCGGCGCGGTGTGGAAACTCCGCCCGGAAAGGGCGAGGTTTTTGCGCGATGAAATGCCGAGCAGGTTGCGGATGAGCTTCCCCTTCCAGGAACTGAGGTCCTCCTCATCCCGGAGGCAGGCAACGTTCAGAAACAGAACGCGGCAGTCCTCGTTGGCCCGGACGTCCACCAGCATGACCTCCTGCGAAAGTGCATACGTCTCCGCGAACAGCTGTCCTGCACCCACATGACTCAGAATGGTGCAGTTGCCCCAGAGGTCGTTGTTTTCAATGGTGACACTTCCGGACAGGACCAGGCCCATGCGGTCGGTCCGGAAGCCGGCGTGCAGGAGCAGATCGCCCCGGGCAAAAGCCTTTTCCTGCGCCTTCAGCGCCGCCAGACACTCCTCCCGCTCCGCCTCGGTCAGGCTGCGGAACAGCGTGGTGTTCTCCGGTATGGAAACGTTCATAGCATCCCTCATAATTTTTTCAAAATGTGGCTCGGGCCACATACTTTCTTCCTCCACTCTACTATACTGAAGGCGAAAACACAAGAGAGACCTGCGAGGAGGCCATGACCATGATTCGAAAAATCATCCACATTGACGAAGAAAAATGCAACGGCTGCGGCATTTGTGCCGAGGCCTGCCACGAAGGCGCCATTGAAATGGTGAACGGCAAAGCCAAACTCATGCGCGAAGACTTTTGCGACGGCTTTGGCGATTGTCTTCCCGGCTGCCCCACCGGCGCCATCACTTTTGAAGAGCGCGAGGCGCCGGCCTACGACGAGGCCGCGGTCGCGGCCGCCCAGGCAGCAAAGGCGCAGCAGGCCGAAGTGCACGCCCACCACGAAGGCGGCTGCCCGGGCTCTCGCATGGTGGAGTTCCACAGAGACGAAACGCCCGCTCCGGAAGCTCAGGCCGCGCCGGCTGCTGCCCCCGTCTCCCACCTCAACCAGTGGCCGTGCCAGATCAAACTCCTGCCGGTGCAGGCGCCGTTCTTCGACGGCGCAAAGCTCCTCATTGCAGCGGACTGCACGGCATACGCCTATGCAAACATGCATGAGGACTTCATGAAGGGGCGCATAACGCTTGTCGGCTGCCCGAAGCTGGATGACGTGGACTACACGGAAAAGCTGACCGCCATCATCGCGCTCAACGACATTAAAGAAGTGACCATCGTCCGCATGGAAGTCCCCTGCTGCGGAGGCCTGCAGAGAGCTGCCGAGAACGCGCTGCGCGCCAGCGGCAAGTTCCTCCCCTGGCAGGTCGTCACCATTTCCCGCGACGGCCGCATTCTGGACTGAAAACATAAACATAAAAACCGCCGGACACATACGCCGGCGGTTTCCCTGTCGTTTGGAGTTTTGAGAAAAGGATTGGGGTATCCTTGTTATTCCGTTAAGAGGTTTGCGTTAAGAAGCTTTCTTCGCAGCTTTTTTGGCGGCGGCGATCTCCCAGCTGTCATCCTTCGGTTTCTTCAGGATGGTCACGAATGCCCAGATGGTGTACGCGGTCATGATGACGCCGGACAGGTACCACCAGTAGTGGTCGAAGAACGGCGATGCAGTCGTCCACCAGCCGAAGTTCTTCGGCAGGAAGTTCGTGAAGGCGATCAGCATGTTGTTGATGTAGAAGCCGAGTTCGAAGCGGGTGCGGGTCTCGCGGCGCATCGCGAACAGGGGCGGGATGGTGACGGCAAGGATGTTGCAAAGGGTGAAGTTCATCAGCATGACTTCGTCACCGGTCCAGTTGCGGATGAGGTTGATGATGCAAAGGCAGACGAGGTAGAGCATGACAGCGATGATGCCCATCTGCTTCGGGTCTTTGACACCCTTGATGAAGTCCTTCTGCTCATACTTCAGTGCCATGCGGACACAGAAGATCTCGAAACCGACCCAGATGAACATGCCGATGCAGAAGAGCCAGTAGAACCAGAAGTTGTCATACTTCCGGGCCGCCAGGAAAAAGACGACGGCGGCGGTGGTGTCATCCGCTGCGAAGAAGCAGTGCATCCAGATGGGGCCCATCGACTGGTGCCGTTTCAAAAGGATGATGGTCTGGAAAACGTAGTAGATGTACCCGACGGCAACGGCGACGATGACGGCCGGGATCATCCAGGGGTTCGTATGCCACGCGTTGATCTGATCAGACGCGATCGTGTTGGCGATGGAACCCATGACTTGCAGTTCGTTCATGATTGTTCCTCCTTAAAAATTTCACGGGATTTTGTCCACCCTCACCATAGCAGAATTGTTCATTCCACTCGAGAGCCAAAAAAAACGATACCGAGAATTAATTCTCACTCTCTTCGTTTTTGTTGGATAATTTGCTATGATGTGTGCAGGAACCCATTTGGAAAGGAGTTGTGGCGATGGACCGGCGCATTGAACGCACGAAGCGAAACATCTATCTGGCATTTTTCGAACTCCATAAGAAAAAGGCGATCGACGAGATCTCTGTCACAGAACTGGCAAAACTGGCGGACATCGACCGCCGGACGTTTTACATGCACTATGCTACCGTGACCGATGTCTACCTCGAATTCATGCAACAGTTGCAGGACACGTTGGCGGACCTGCTTCTGGAGTGTGAGGCACGAGGCGAGGAACAGGGCGAACTCTTTGACTTCACTTTGTTTTACCGGGAGCTGCAGGCCATTATGGAAGAGCACTTACCGTTTTACGAAAAGCTCTCCAAAGACAAAGCCAGCATGTTCCTCCTCTACGACTGCAAAGACATTCTCGAAGCAGCCATGCGCGAGTTCTACGGCAACCACTTCCCCGGCACTCCGCAGGAGGAGACCGTTTACCTCTCCTGGATGTCCAACGGCATCACCGGACTCGGCGCGGACTTCCTCACCCGCAACCCCAACATGACTTACGAGGAGTACTGCTCTGCCTCCGTTCCCCTTTTGAAAAAAGCCTGGCTCCCCCGCAAGTAAACACAACATCAAAGCCGCCCGAGTGCAAGCTCGAGCGGCGTCCTTTTTGGCGATTCACTTCTCTAACTTCGCAAGGTACTCCCCATACCCGGCAGCTTCCATCTCGTCCTTCGGGACGAACCGAAGCGGGCGATCAACATCGTCTGGTGCCTCCTGGACATCGTCATCCTGTACCACTTCCTGAAATTCTGCAAGGTGGACTACCCGACTCTGACCAAGAAGACCATGTATCCGCTGGTGGCTGTGGCATTCGTACTCTGCTGGCTGATCGTCGTCATGTGCCAGTACGAGTTCTGGCCCTCCGCCCCGGCTGACTATCCGCTCGGCATGGGCCGCGCCTACTCTGCCTGGGGTATGGACCTCTCCATGTCCATTCTGTTCATCTACTTTATCAT
>JAZOTY010000005.1:0-47532 GCA_045657845.1 Acutalibacteraceae bacterium
AATTCGACCGCGATGAGGAACGTGTTGACCATGAGGCCGAGACGGGCGTCGGTCAGGAGGTAGAGGAGCAGGTTGAGCCCCTCCAGCAGAGCGACGGACGTCGGTTTCATGGGTTTCTTCCGCGTCCAGAACAGAAGGAGCAGGACGAAGAAGTAGTAGGACATGATGTAACTCGGGAACCAGTACCCGAGGGCGTGCCGGTTGAAGACCCCGCCCCGTTCGAAGCGCAGGTCGATGATGAACCCGGCCGCGGCGGACAGGAACACGAACGCCGCGAGGAACGCCTGCATCCACAGGGTCACGCGGAAGATCTTGTTGACCTGGACGCCTCTTGCCGACAGGAGGATGACCAGCAGGAACGCCAGAGACCGCTCGTCAGCGGTGATGGAGACGGCCACAACGAGGGCCGACATCAGGATGTATTTGATGACGACGGAGACCCAGTCAAGGAGTTTCTCCCGCTGGCCGTTCACCCGCGTCAGGTCTCCGTAGAGGTCGAGGAGCACCTTGAACGCCGCCACGACGAACGCGAAGTACCGCATGGCGATGAACAGCTGCGGGATGTACCGCATCTCCGTATACATGGTCGTCTGCAGGACGGTCGCGACCATGAAGACCACATAAGCGAAGAAGAACAGCGGTTCCGCCAGCTTCTCTCTATTCAGTTTCTTCACGGCCACACCTCCTTTTCAGACGTTGGCTGTCCAGTCAGCCGGTTTCGTCAGTGTTTAGTCTCTTCTGGCGTCTTCCAGATCTTTGAGCATCTTCTGGAAGTCGTCCTTGATGCTCTCGGCGTTCACTTCCGGTTCGACCGGCACCACAGGTTCTGCGGGAGCCGGGCGCTCCAGGGTCTCGCCGGTGAAGCTCTCATAGATGTTCAGGCCGGCGGTGTCCTGGGAGATGGTCGGAGTGGTGTCGTCGATGACGGTCTCCGCCTCAGCCAGATTCTTTTCCGACATGGCCTTGTATTTTCTCCGGACTTTTCTCTGTTTCCGGAACTCTTTCTTGTGTTTGTTGAAGAGGCGCAGCGCCACGAGGACGATGCCCGCGATGGCAAGCAGCACGATGGCGATGATCAGGAGGATCTGCCAGATGGGCGTGTGGACCTGGTCGACTTCCTCGCCGAGCTCCAGAGCGTCGATGCTCTCCTGGAGGTTGTAGCGGGTCTCGTCCATCTGACGCAGAGACACGGCGCCCTTCGAGGAGATGGCCTCGGCGTCCGTGAGCGTCTTCTTCAGTGTTTTGGAGGTCTCTTTCGAGAACTTGTCAGTGTTCAGGGTCTGGGCCTGGGTGATGAGCGAGGAGAGCTCGGTGCGGTAGGCCTCGATGTCCTTGATGTAGACGGACAGCTCTTTCGGATAGTCCGTCTCGATGATGCTGTAGCCGGCTTCGATGAGTTCCTGCCAGCCTTCGATGCGGTCGACATGCTCGCCGGACGTGGCGAACGTGGTGGCGCTGACCATGCCGCGGCCGGCTTCCTCGAGCCGTTTGGTCGTGGAACTCTTGAAGATGGCGGAATAGTCTTTGTCGGATGCCAGGTTGACGGCGTCAGCGCCGGCTTCCAGGGTCTCCTTGATGAAGTTCCGCGGGGCGCCTTCGGTGGTGCCGTCCACGAAATTGGAGGTGATGTGGCAGATGGGAGTGCCGGTGTGGTCGACGAAGATCTTGATGTCGTCGGCCGAGGTGGCTCCGCCCAGGATGACGACGTCACAGGCGTTCAGGCCCTTCGCGACATCGTTGATGGTCTCGGCATACTGGAACCCGTTCGTGATGTAGAGCATGACCGAGTTGCGGGTGAGCTCGAGGGCGTCGTGCAGGCCGGGGACCGTTTCCTTGGTCGCCTTCTTGCCGCTGCCGCCGTGGCCGTCCCGCAGGTAGAAGTTGTTCTGCAGTTCTTCGAGGGTGTAGGAAGAGACCTTGCCCTTGCCGGCCTCGCCGGTGGAGCGGTCGACCAGCATGCGGTCGATGGTGGCGTCTTCCAGGAGGACAAGACCCTTGTCCTTGGTCTGACGGACCGTGACCGAGATGATGTCCACTCCGTTTTCCACGCAGTAGCGGAGACCCGTCAGAGAGTCTTCCGGGTAGAGACGGGGATAGCCCGCTCTGGCCGCGCTCAGGACCCGGCCGTTATTGTTGTTGTAGCTCGAGATGATCTCGTCGACGGCGCGCGTCTCGTCCTCTTCCTCGTCGTCCCCGGTGTCCGCGGTGGCGCGGGCAATGGCTTCGTCCGAGGTGTCTTTGGACGTCGTGACGCGGGTCGTGGTCGTCGCCGCTTCGGTCGTCTCATCTTCCGGCGCGGCAAAGGCCGTGACCGAAAGGCTGACCGTCATGACAAGCGAGACGAGGACTGCCAGTAATTTCTGTTTCATATCCGAAATACTCCTTTATCTGTCCTTTATCTGTGCAGGAAGAAGACGCCGAAGCAGCCTTTTCCGCCGTGTGCAAAAATAACGGTGCCGACATCGTTGACGATGACGTTCTTGAACTTGTACTTCTTCCTGAGGGCCGAGACCGCCTTGTCGAGGACGGCCGGGTCGACCAGACCGTGCGAGATGCAGACGTACTCGTCGTCGTACTCGACGCCGTTCGCGAACCGGTCATCGAGGTACTGGAAGTAAGCGTCCTCGTCCTTGCCGCGGTACTTTTTGTCGGTGCTCATGGAGCCGCCGTCCATGTTGATCATGGGCTTGAGCTTCAGGAGGTTGGCGCCGAGGGCTGCCAGCGTGGAGCAGCGGCCGCCGTGCTTCAGGAAGTCGAGGTTCGTGATCATGAACGAACTGTCGAGTTTCGAAACGAGCTCTTTCATGGCCGCGACGATCTCCTCCGCCGACTTGTCCTGCTCCGCCATGTCGAGGCCTTTGTAGACCAGGATGGACGTCGCCTGGCTCAGCGCCAGACTGTCGATGACATAGACTTTGCCGATGTCCTCGAGGTCCTCTGCGGCGATACACGCGTTCTGGTAGGTAGACGAGATGCCGGAGGAGATGGACACGTGGATGACGGTCTTGCCGGCTTCCAGGAAGGGCCGGAACAGCGCCTGATAGTCTCCGACGGAGACGGCCGAGGTGCTCGGCAGCGCCTTGCGGGCCTGGAAGATGTCGTAGACCTCCCGGTTGGAGAGGTCGCCGTCCTTGTACTCCTTGTCCTCGAGGTGGACCTGGAGTCCGACGGTCGCGATGTTCCTCTCTTTGCGGATCTCCTCCGGGATGTCCGCCGAGAGTTCAGCCGTAAACTGGATCTTGTCATTCATTGGGGGAAACCTCCGTTTACAGTTCGATATCGAGTTCGACCGGACAGTGGTCGGACCCGTAGATGTCGTTGTGGATGATGACGTCTTTGATGTCTTCCTTCACGCGGTCGGAGACGACGAAGTAGTCGATGCGCCATCCCGCGTTGTTGGCCCGCGCGTTGAAGCGGTAGGACCACCAGGAGTAGACACCGGTGACGTCGGGGTACAGGTAGCGGAAGGAGTCGGTGAAGCCCGCTCCCAGCAGCTCTGTGAACTTGGCCCGCTCCTCGTCGGAGAAGCCGGCGTTGCCCCGGTTGGTCTTGGGGTTCTTGAGGTCGATCTCCTCGTGCGCGACGTTTAGATCGCCGCAGTAGAAGACCGGTTTCGTTTTGTCGAGGTCCGCGAGGTACGCCCGCAGTTTGTCCTCCCAGTCCATCCGGTAGTCGAGGCGTTTGAGCCCGTCCTGCGCGTTCGGGACATAGGCGGTGACAAAGTAGTAGTCGGGGTACTCGAGGGTGATGGCGCGCCCTTCACAGTCGTGCTCCGGGCTGCCGATGCCGAGGGTGACCGACAGGGGTTCTTCCTTCGCGAAGACCGCCGTGCCGGAGTAGCCCTTCTTCTCGGCGTAATTCCAGTACTGGTGGTAGCCGGGCAGGTCGAGGTCGAGCTGCCCCTCCTGCATCTTGGTCTCCTGCAGCGCGAAGATGTCGGCGTCGAGAGCGGCGAAGCTCTCCTCAAAGCCCTTCTTCACACAGGCGCGGATGCCGTTGACGTTCCAGGTGACGAATCTCTTCATGGCTGCTCCTTACTCTGCCGCCTTTGTCGTGGCGGTGCCGCCGGCTTTCCCTTCGGCGATGAGCTGGTTCCACTGCGACTGATGGCCGCTCAGGGTCTCGTTGTAGTAGTAGTTCCAGTCGTTGTCGGTGAAGAAGTAGTAATACTTGCTCTCCGCCGGGTTCAGCGCCGCTTCGATGGCGGCCTTGCCCATGTTGCAGATGGGGCCGGCCGGGAGACCGGCAGTCTTGTGGGTGTAGGAGTCGTTCGTGCAGTAGGCGCCGAAGAGGGTGTCATAGTCCATGCCCTGCTCTTCGATGTACGCCTTCATCTTCCGCTCGATGTAGTGGCGGGTGACGTCGGAGCCGAGGTAGCCGAAGCCGGAGCCCGGTTTGAGGCGATTCGCGAAGACGCTCGAGACCATCGGCATGTTCTTCGGATCGGAGGCCTCAGACTGGATGATGGACGCCAGCGTCAGGGCCTGGTCGAGGGTGTAGCCCATCGAATTGACCTTCGCGAGGTCCTCATCGGTGACCTGTTTGTTCATGGCGTCGAGGAAGCGTTTGACGGCCTTGTCGGCGCCCTCTTCCTTGTAGAACTCGTAGGTGCTCGGGAACAGGTAGCCTTCGAGGACGAAGACCTTGTTGTCGGTCGTCACGTCGGCGAACAGACGGTCATAGCCTTCAGGGACCTTCGTGCAGACCGCTTCGAACTCGTCGGCGGTGCAGACCTTGTTCTCCTCGAGCTTCTGCGCAATGTCGAGGACGGTGGAACCTTCCGGGAACGTGACCTTCACGATGCGTTCCTGCAGGGCCTTCTCCGCGGCTTCCTGGCGGGCCTGCCGCCGGTGGTTGCGCACGACGACCGCCGCGCCGGCCAGGATGGCGATCAGCAGGGCGGCGACGATGGCGAGGGTGATGACCCGTCTCGTGCGGGTCGCTTTTTTGTACTGTTTGCGGGCAGAAGTTCGGGCCATGGGGACACTCCTTTACATTCTTTCCGGGACACTCACCTTCAGCATGGTGAGGACGTTGGCCAGGGTCGTCTTGACGCACATGCACAGGTACAGACGCGCTCTGCTCAGCGCCTCGTCTTCGACGTTGACGCGGCAGGCGGTGTAGAACTTGTGGAAGAGCGTCGCGAGTTCGGTGCAGTAGCGGGTCATGCGGGCGGGGTCGTAGTGGTCGGCCGCCGTGATGACTTCCGCGGGCAGGTTCGACAGGTGCCGGATGAGCTCCCGCTCCTCGGTCTCCTTCAGGAGGACCAGGTCGTCCGCGGTCGCCCCTTCGAAGGTCTTCCCCTCCTCCTGCAGCTTCCGCAGGATGCTGCAGATGCGGGCGTGGGCGTACTGGCAGTAGTAGACCGGGTTCTGGGCACTCTGCTCGATGGCGAGGTCCATGTCGAACTCCATCTCGGAACCGGCTTCTCTCGTGTTGAAGAGGAAGCGGGACGCGTCGATGGGGATGTCGTCGAGCAGGTCGACGAGGGTGATGGCGTTGCCGGTCCGCTTGGAGATCTTGACCGGTTCGCCGTCCGAGGTCAGCTTGACGAGCTGCATGAGGACCACGTCCAGTTTCTCGCCGCCGATGCCGAGGGCCTCGAGGGCGCCCTTCATACGGGCGACATGGCCGTGGTGGTCGGCGCCCCAGACGTCGACGGCCTTGTCGAAGCCGCGGACGACCAGCTTGTTGCGGTGGTACGCGATGTCCGCCGCGAAGTAGGTCGGGTTGCCGTTGGCGCGGATGAGGACGTCATCCTTGAGCTCGAGCTTGTCGATGTCCTTCTGAGACTTGCCCGCCTTCTGCAGGATCTCGGTCTGGACGTCGATGTTCTTGTACCAGAGGGCGCCGTCCTGTTCGTAGGTCAGGCCCTTCTTTGTCAGTTCGTCGATGGTCTCCATGACCTGACCGCTCTCGTGGAGGGTGCTCTCATAGAACCAGGTGTCGTAGTGGATGCGGTACTTGTCCATGGCGGCCTGCATGCCGGAGATGTTCTTCGGCAGCGCGTAGCCGACCAGGGCCCTGCGGCGCTCCTCTTCGGGCGCGTCTCTGTACTGCTCTCCCGTTTCGGCGATGAACGCCTCGGCGAGGTCGACGATATCTTTGCCGTGGTAGGAGTCCTCGGGCAGCGGGACCGCCTCTTCGCCTTCGAAGTGCTGGCGGTAGCGGACGTCGAGGGACAGCGCGAACTTGTCGATCTGGTTGCCGGCGTCGTTGATGTAGAACTCCCGGGAGACGTCGTAGCCGGCCCACTCGAGGACGGCCGCGAGACAGTCGCCGAGCGCGCCGCCGCGGGCGTTGCCCATGTGGATGGGACCGGTCGGGTTGGCGGAGACGAATTCGACGTTCACCCGTTTGCCGCTGCCGTAGTCGGAGCGGCCGTAGGCGTCGCCCTCCGCGCCGATGTCGAGCAGGATGTCGGCGTAGTAGCGGTCGTTGAGGTAGAAGTTCATGAAGCCGGGGCCGGCCACTTCGGCACGGGTGTAGTAGGTGCCGTCGAGGTCCATGGCCTCCACGATCATGGCGGCCGCTTTGGCGGGAGGCATGCGGAACACTTTCGCGTTCACCATGGCGACGTTCGCGGAGAAGTCCCCGTTTTTGCGGTCGGCCGGCACCTCGATGTTGAAGTCCCGTAACTCGCCCGCGGGGAGGTCCCCCTTCGCGGTCAGCGCCTCTATGGCGGCCGTGACAGCCGCTTTCAGCTGTGTTTTTGCGGTTTCAGCAGTGTTTGCCATTGTTAGAAAGTCTCCTTCACTGTGAGGTGGAGTGTATTGCGGGAGACGAAGTCTCCGTCAAAGTCGATGGTGTAGGCGAACTCGAGGTAGCCCCCGGTCTCCGCCATGTGGGAGTCGATGTTCTCCGCATAGACGCCCATGAGGACGTCGCCGTACTCCGTGGAGTACAGGCAGCTGTGGCGCCGCCCTTTCTCCATGATGAGCTCGGTCTGGTACGGACCGGTGCGGTGGATGCTGACTTCATCGCCGCGGCAGGTGATGGCCGTCGTGCAGCCCGCGAGGTCTCCGGCCTCGTCCCGGTACGTGATGGTGTAGGCGTCCTTGTCGAAGACGAGGTCTCCGAACAGGTACATGGTGGCGTCCGCCGTCTCCACCTCGTACTCGTGCTTGTCCTGGAGACGGATCATGAATTTATGTTTTTCGGTCACGATCTCAGCTCCACTTCTCCTCCGCGAGCTGCAGCAGCCGGTCGCAGAGTTCCGCGTAGGAGACTCCGGCGGCCTCCATCATCTTTGGATACATGGAGATGCTGGTGAAGCCCGGGATGGTATTGATCTCGTTGAACAGGACGCGGCCCGTCTCCTTCTCGACGAAGAAGTCGACCCGGGAGAACCCGGTGCCGCCGAGGGCGTGGAAGACACGCTTCGCGGCCTCCGCCACCTCGTCCCGTTTTTCCGCGGGGACCTCGGCGGGGATGCGCAGGAGGCTCGCGGCGTTGTCGTACTTTGCGTTGTAGTCGTAGAACTCGTTGGCGGGGAGGATCTGCCCCACGACGCCGGTCTCGAGTTCGTCGTTGCCGAGGACGGCGCATTCGACTTCGTAGCCGTCGATGAATTCTTCAAAGAGGACCCGGCTGTCGTGCTTCAGGGCCAGTTCCATGGCGTCCTCCAGCTCGGCACGGTCGTGGGCCTTGGTGATGCCGACCGACGAGCCCGCGTTGGCGGGTTTGACGAAGATCGGGTAACCGAGTTTGTCCGCGACCTCGTCGAGGGTCCTCGCGCCGGTCTCGAACTCGTAGGCCGTGATGCTGTCCCAGGCGGCCTGCGGCACGCCGTTGGCGTCCGCGACGGTGTTCGTGAAGACCTTGTCCATGGACACGGCGCTCGAGGTCATGTCGCAGCCGACGAAGGGGATGCCCGCCATCTGGAACAGGCCCTGGATGGTGCCGTCCTCCCCGTTCCTGCCGTGCAGGACCGGGAACGCGATGTCGATGCGGATATTCTCGTAGCCGTCTCCGCGGAGCACGGTGATGCCGTGGATGCCGCGGTCGGGAGACACGAAGGCCGGGGTGCGGGTTCCGGAGGTCAGCCATCCGTCTTCGGGAAGAGCGTCTGCATCGCCCTCATAGAGGTACCACTGTCCCTCTTTCGTGATGCCCATCATGTAGATGGCGTACTTCTCTGCCGGGATGTGCTTCAGCACGGAGCAGGCAGAGACCGTCGAGACGTCATGTTCGCTGGAAGCGCCGCCGAACAGAACCAGAACGTTTTTCATAAGGCCTATTTCCCCTTTTAAAAATCTACTATAAATGTATTCATAACAGTATATCACAGGGGAAAGAGTTCCTCAACGAAAATTAGGATGACAAAGCGGGTCTGTTATGGTAGAATTATCGTGTTTTATTCCGCTCTTTTGTAGGCAGTTCGCACAACTTCGGACCGCCGAAAACCAAGGAGCTACTTCATTTCCGCAAAGGATGATCACAATTATGGCAGATAAAAAAGCGGCTCTCCAGAGCCTTGTCAAGCAGCTCGAAGGCACCATGAACGCCGCCGGGCTGAAACCCGCCGACAAGGGCGTCATCACCTCGGACGAGACCATGGACGTCATCCGGTACACCGGCGACGCGGGCGATGTACGCCTCGAGTACAAACTCGGCGCGCTCGACGTCCTCGCCACCAACGAGGAAGACGGCAAATTCCAGAACCTCGGCACCCTTCTGTTCGAAGCGGAGAGCGACGACTGGGGCGCGAAGGACATCCGTTCCGCCGCCAACGAAGTCGCCGAGACCGTCTCCGACTTCTTCGGCACCTCGTTCGTGACCGCCGGCTCTTCCGAGAAGGCGCAGCAGAAGCAGAAGAACGCCAAGGCGAACGAAAAAGCGCCGGCCCCCGTGCCGAAAAAGAAAAAGGTCAAGAAGTCCGACAACTTTGAACCGGTCGACCTCGCCTACCGCCTCGAGGCCATCTACCCCGAGTACGCCGGCAAGGCCATGGAAAACGAGGCCGAGTTCGGCATGTTCCTGCCGGAAGAGTACTTCCAGCAGAACCCGAAACTCATCGAGGACATCCTCCTCGACATCCGCATGGAAGACCGTCAGCAGTGCAAGAAGCTCTTCAAGACCTTCAACAACTACTATGACGACGGCGAAAAGGACACCCAGAGCCTCATCGCGGTCACCGTCCTCGGCATGGGCACCGCCAAAGAGGAAGGCCTCCTCTCCGTCATCGAGAACTATGCCTCGGAAGATCTCATGAAGATCGTCACCAACATCACCAACTACCTGAACACCGGCGCCGGCAAGCGTGCGCTCAAGCAGTACGCCGACCCGAAGCCGTACAAGGAGAGCCTCCGGGAGCGCTGGGGCAAGCAGGGCCTTGAACAGGCCCAGGGCCAGATGCTCGACAGCTCTGTCCTCGGCAAAAAGTAAATCGCCAAAAAACAAGCCCTCTGACGAAATGTCAGAGGGCTTTTTGTTGTTGTATCCAGCGGTTCGGCGCTCAGTACTCGCGGCCTTCCGGGAAGAACTCGGCGTGGACCGCGGAGACGGCGCGGTCGGCCATGTCCTGATCGACGAGGACGGAGATCTTGATCTCGGAGGTGGAGATCATCTCGATGTTGATGCCGGCGGAGTAGAGGGCATCGAACATGCGGGACGCCGTGCCGGGATGGGTCTCCATGCCGGCGCCGACGATTGAGACTTTCGCGATGCTCTTGTCGACGATGACGTTCTCGGGGTCGATCTCGGGGAAGCATTCCATGATGCAGTCTTTCGCGAGCTCGGCGTTGTCTTCCGCGACGGTGAAGGTGATGTCTTTGGTGCCGCGGCGGCCGGAGGACTGCAGGATGATATCGACGTTGATCTTCTTCGAAGCAAGTTTCGAGAACAGGTTGAACGCAATGCCGGGTTTGTCTTCGAGTCTGAGGACGGAAAGCCGGGCTACATTGCTGTCTTTGGTGACGCCTCTGATGAGCATCTTCTCCATTTTGGTAACCTCCTTAACCATGGTACCGGGGATGGGATTGAGGCTGGAAAGGACTTCCAGTTCCACGTGGTATTTCTTCGCCATTTCGACGGAACGGTTGTTCAGGACCTGCGCGCCGAGGGTGGCGAGTTCCAGCATTTCGTCGTAGGTGATCTCTTTGAGTTTCTGGGCGTTCTTGATCTTCCGCGGGTCGGCGGTGAAGACGCCTTCGACATCGGTGAAGATCTGGCATTTGTCGGCGTGGAGCGCGGCCGCCAGAGCGACAGCGGAGGTGTCGGAACCGCCGCGGCCGAGGGTCGTGATGTCGTCATATTTGTTGAGCCCCTGGAAGCCGGCCACGACGATGACCTTGTTCTTGTCGAGCTCGGAGTTGACGCGGTCGGTATCGATCTTCTTGATGCGGGCGATGGTGTACTGGGAGTTCGTCTTGAACCCCGCCTGCCAGCCGAGAAGCGAGATGACCGGGATGCGCAGTTTTTCGAGCGCCATCGCGAGGAGCGAGATGGAGATCTGCTCGCCGGCGGAGAGGAGCTGGTCCATCTCCCGCTTGGAGTGGCGCGGGTTGATCTCTTCGGCTTTGGCGATGAGGTCATCCGTAGTGTCCCCCTGCGCGGAGACGACGACGATGACGTCGTGGCCCTCGCGGTAGGTGTTCGCGACGATGTTCGCGACGTTCATGACGCGCTCGGCATCGGCGACGGACGAACCGCCGAATTTCTGTATGATGAGTGACATGGTGGTTTCGTTTCCTCCTTCCGTGGGGTCAGCAGCGGGCGACACGGATGAACGACTTGAGCTTCGCGGAAGTCAGGCCGTCGATCTTCGCGCGGACCTCGTTCTCCGTGAACTCGGAGGTGAGGAACGCGAGCTCCGTGTTGAAGGCGCCGCTTCGCGCCAGCAGATAGATGTCTCCGAAGGAGGAGCGGATCTCGTTCTGGGCAAGGTCCGGGTCCTCGACTTTGAGACGGATATAGTAGCGGTTCGGGACTTCTCTGTAGTCCGCGACCAGGTCTTTGTTCTCTTCGTTCCAGCCGATCTTGCGGCGGTCGGCGTCGTGGTTCGCGCAGTCGACGATGTCACCGACGACGGCGGAGGCGGTGGCGAGTTTGCCGGCGCCCTGACCGTAGAAGACTACATCGCCCACGTTGTCACCGGAGACGAGGGCTCCGTTGAACACGCCGTCGATGGCGGCGAGCTGGCTCTCCTTGGAGACGATGGCGGGGCTGACCACGATGTAGTAGCGGCCGTCGTCCAGTTTCTCCATGGTGGAGATGAGCTTGATGACGCATTCGCAGTTGCCCGCGTACGCGACGTCTTCGAGGGTGATGCGGGTGATGCCCTCGGTGTGGACCTTTTCGGGGTCGATCCAGGAGTTGGAGGCGAGGGAGGACAGGATGCTGATCTTGCGGCAGGCGTCGATGCCTTCGACGTCGGCGGTCGGATCCTTCTCCGCATAGCCGTTGTCCTGGGCGATCTTCAGAGCCTCTTCGAAGGTGAGGTTCTCGTAGATCATCTTGGTGAGGATGAAGTTGGTGGTCCCGTTCAGGATGCCGTTGATGGACTGGATCTCGTTGCCGGCAAGGCAGAAGACCAGAGGCCGGATGAGCGGGATGCCGCCGCCGACGCTGGCTTCGAACAGGTAGTTGACGTTGTGCTCTTTCGCGATCTTCAGGAGCTCCGAGCCGCGGGTGGACACGAGTTCCTTGTTGGACGTGACCACGTGCTTGCCGGCGGCAAGGCACTTCGCGGTGAAGTCGAAGGCGGGGTTCACGCCGCCCATGGCCTCGGCGACGATCCGGACCGAGTCATCGTTCAGGATGTCGTTGAAATCCTTCGTGAATTTCCCCTCGTTCGGGTCGCCGGGGAAGTCCCGGAGGTCCAGGATATATTTGACTTCGAGGTCTGCCTCCGAAGTCCGCTCTTTGATGTAGGAGTGTTTGGTATTGATGATCTCGACCACGCCGGATCCGACGGTGCCGTAGCCCATGACCGCAACGTTCATTCTCGTTTCCTCCAATATTACAGTTTGCTTTATTGCGTTGAATCGACGTTTATAATAGCATATCTTTCTATTTAAAGAAAGATTTTTTTGCGTAACAGTGGGCGATTTGCGGAAACTGTTTGATTTTTCCGCGCGCAGTAGGTATACTCTTGTCGAAAATGACATTGGAGGTAACCGTATGATCCTGATCTCCCCCTCGCTCCTCTCCGCCGACTTCGGCGCCCTCGGAGCAGACGCGCAGCGCATGGAAAAAGCCGGCGCCGACTGGCTGCATTATGATGTCATGGACGGCCACTTCGTCCCGAACATCTCCATCGGCATCCCGGTGCTGAAGAGCCTGAAACGTTACACGAGCGTTCCGTTGGACGTCCATCTGATGATCTCGGAACCGCTGAAGTACATCGCCGACTTCGCGAAGGCCGGCGCGGACATCATCACGTTCCACATCGAGTCCGACTCCGACCCGGTGGAGACCATCAAGGCCATCCGCGAGGCAGGCTGCAAGCCCTCCGTCTCGGTCAAGCCGGGCACCCCGGCAGAGGCCATCTTCCCTTATCTGGAGCTGGTCGACATGGTCCTCGTCATGACGGTCGAACCCGGATTCGGCGGCCAGTCCTTCATGGCGGACATGATGCCGAAAGCGCGGGCCATCCGCGACGAGATCACGAAGCGCGGCCTCGACGTCATGGTCGAAGTCGACGGCGGCATCTCCGAGAAGAACGCGGCCCTCTGCGCCGAGAACGGCATCGACGTCCTCGTCTCCGGCAGCACCATCTTTGGAGCTTCTGACGTTACCGCGATGATCGCCGAGATCCGCGCCAACGCTGAGGCAGCATTTCGTGCGTGAGTGATTTGACGCGGGCTCTTTGATCGGGTTCCGTCGAAAGAGGCCGCCGAGCCACTCGCCATCCCGAACCGCGCGCCCTTCCGCAGGTGCTCCGGGCTTTCCCCCAAGCGTCTCTGCGGCACTCGTTTCTCCTCCCCTGTCCTCGTTTTCAAGGTGGAGAGCCCGCGCCGATCGAATTCCTTCCAACCCCGAGCAGAAGTGTATCGCACTTTTGCTCTTTCTTTTTTATAGGAGTTTTTGTATAATACTAAAAGTCTGAAAACGAGGAGGTCCTGTCATGACAGCATATTTTGACAACAGCGCCACGACGAAACCGCTGCCCGAAGCAGTGGACGCGGTCGCGCGCGCCATGACGGAGACGTGGGGCAACCCCTCCTCCCTCCACGCCGTCGGAGATACCGCCGCGGGACAGCTCGACGCCGCGCGGCGCACGGTCGCGGCCGCGTTCGGCTGCAAACCGCAGGAAGTGTACTTCACCTCGGGCGGCACGGAGAGCAACAACATCGCCGTCTTCGGCACGGTCGACGCGCTGAAGCGCCGGGGCAACCGGATCGTCACGACCGCGGTCGAACACCCGAGTGTCGAAGAGTGCATGAAACGGCTGGAGGCCGACGGCTTCGACGTCGTCCGGCTCCCTGTTGACGAGACCGGCCGCATCTCGGAAGAGGCCGTCTTTGAGGCGGTCAACGAAAAGACCATCCTCGTGAGCCTCATGCTCGTCAACAACGAAGTGGGAAGCATCATGCCGGTGAAGGCCGCCGCGAAGGCCCTGAAACGGGCCGGTGCCCCCGGGTACCTCCACGTGGACGCGGTCCAGGGCTTCGGCAAGCTGCCGGTGGGCCCGAAGGCCCTCGGCGCGGACCTCATCTCGGTCAGCTCCCACAAAGTGCACGGCCCGAAAGGTGTCGGGGCACTGTTCGTCAGAAAAGGCACCCGCCTCGTCTCCCCGGTCCTCGGCGGAGGCCAGGAGGACAAAGTCCGCCCCGGGACCGAGGGCACACCCGCCATCGCGGGTTTCGCGGCGGCCGTCGACGCCGGCATCCTGCACGGCGACCTCGAAGCGCACATCGCCCACGTCACCGAACTCCGGGACATCATCCGGGACGCGGCGCTCGCCACGGACATCGGCGTCATCAACTCGGGCGACGACGCTCTGCCCTTCATCCTGAACCTGTCCCTCGAGGGCATCCCCTCCGAAGTCCTTCGGAACTATCTCTCGGAACAGGGCGTCTGTGTCTCCACCGGTTCCGCCTGCTCGAAGGGCCACCGGAGCACCGTCCTTACGCAAATGGGACTCGAACCCCGGCGCATCGACTCCGCCGTGCGGTTCAGTTTTTCCTATACCAACACCGTCGAAGAAGCGCGGTACGCCGCCGAGGCCCTGACCCGCGCCGCAAACACACTCAGAAGAGGCTGATATGAAAGAGATCCTGCTAATCAAAAACGGAGAGCTCGCTCTGAAAGGGCTCAACCGCAGCACCTTTGAGGACATCCTCGTGAAGAACCTGCGCCGGAAACTCTCCGGCATCCTGGAGTGCGACATCTCGAAGTCCCAGTCCACCATCTACGTCGTTCCCACCGAGGAAGACCCCGACATGGACGCCGCCGTCGAAGCGGTCTCCAAAGTCTTCGGCATCGCCCGGTTCTCCCGCGCCGTCGTGGCGCCGAAGAACATGCAGCAGATCATCGAAGTCTCCGGGAAATACCTCAAAGAACAGCTCGCCGACGTCAAGACCTTCAAGGTCGAGGCCAAGCGCGCCGACAAGAACTTCCCGCTGAAGAGCCCGGAGATCTCCCGGGAACTCGGCGGCTACTTACTCAAGAACAACCCGCACCTCAAGGTCGATGTCCACGACCCGGACATCTGCGTCACCGTCGAAGTTCGTGAGAAATACGCCTACATCCACGGCACCCAGCTCTTCGGCGCCGGCGGCATGCCCGTCGGCACGGCCGGCAGAGCGGCCATCCTGCTCTCGGGCGGCATCGACAGCCCTGTCGCCGCCTACATGATGGCGAAGCGCGGCGTGAACCTCGTCGGCATCCACTTCGCCTCCCCGCCCTACACCAGCCCCCGGGCCGAACAGAAAGTCCACGAGCTGGCGTCCGAAGTGGCGGAATACGCGGGCCGCATCCCGCTCTTCGTGGTCCCCTTCACGGAGATCCAGGAGCACATCAAGGACGACTGCCCCGAAGAGTACTTCACGATCATCATGCGGCGATGCATGATGCGTGTCTCCGAAGCCATCGCACGGCAGCAGAAGTGCGGCGCGCTCATCACCGGCGAGTCCCTCGGACAGGTCGCGAGCCAGACCATGAACGCGCTCCAGTGCACCGACGCCGTCGCGCACCTGCCCATCTTCCGTCCGGCCATCGGCATGGACAAGACGGAGATCGTCGAACTCTCCCGGAAGATCGGCACCTTCGAGACCTCCATCGAACCCTACGAAGACTGCTGCACCGTCTTCACGCCGAGGCACCCGCGGCTCCGCCCGACCCTCGAAGAGGTCGAAAAAGCCGAACAGGGGCTGACCGATCTGGACGCCATGGTGGCCCGCGCCGCCGAAGGGGCAAGATTAGTCGTCATTGACCCCGGCGCCTATTAAAGGTACAATATTATGAAAGACTTTTCATCGCTTTCGACCCTTGCGGAACGGGTCGTCCGACAGCTGGAAGACCGCGGTCAGACCGTCGCTCTGGCCGAGTCCTGCACCGGCGGACTCGTCGCGAAGACCCTGACCGACGTGTCCGGCGCCTCGAACGTGTTCGAGTGCGGCGTCGTCGCCTACTCCGAGGCCGTCAAACAGAAGGTCCTCGGCGTGCGGGCAGAGACCCTGGCGGCGCACAGTGTGGTCAGCCCCCAGGTCGCATATGAGATGGCGCGGGGCGTCCGCGCGCTCGCCGGCGCCGACTACGGCATCGGCATCACCGGTGTCGCCGGCCCCGGACCGGACGGAGACCACCCGGAAGGGGAGATCTACATCGCCCTCGTCAGCGAGAAGACCGACGAAGTCGTCCTGCTCGAAGACCGGAGCGAAAACGAACGAATGAAACACCGCGTCCAGGCAGCGGAGACTGCGCTCACCATGCTGGACGCTCAACTATCCAAAACGCCGTGACCAACGGTTAGAGGGAGACTGTTATGGAAAAGAAACCGCTCCAGGCGAAAAACGTCGTCAGTTTCGGCGATGGCAAGACCATCAACCGCCCGAAACCGAAAGCCCCTGCCGCCGAGCCGGTCGTCGAGCCGGTCGCCGAACCGGTCGCTGAGCCGGTCGACGCTTCCGAGAGCGTCGTGAAAAAGGCGGACTCCGGCTTCTTCAGGACCGACGTCCTCGACGAGGCCCCGGTCGAAGAAGCGGCCGGGACCGTGACGGAAGCCGCGGAGGCTGTGAGCGAAGCGGCAGACGCTGTGAGCGAAGCCGCAGAGGCCGCTCCCGAAGCAGCCGAGGCAGCCGAAGCCGTCACCGACGCGCTCGAGACAGAGATCGTGGACGAAGTCTCCGAGGAGATCCCGCTCCGGGACGTCCCGGAACCGGACGCCATCGAGACGAAACCGCTCAACCTGCGTCAGGACCGCTACCTCGACGAGACTCCCCAGGAACCCGACTGGGCCGACGAGGAAGACGAGTTCGACGACTACGAAGACGACGATGAAACACTTTCTACCTTTGCCGAAGTGTTCATCCCGCTCCATGACGACACGACCGGCGCCATCATCCGCAAGGGCATGGTCATCGTGAGCCTCATCGTCATCCTGTGCTGCATCGTGGCCATCGTCATGAAGCAGACCAGCCTCAGCGGCGTCATCCTGCCAGACATTTCCGCGCTGACGGACCGGGCGGTCCACACCGCCTCCATCGCGCTTTCGAACTTATAAAGGAGGGAATGGAAATTGCCAGATAACAACAAGGACAACCTCTTCGAACAGTACGGTTTTTCCTCTGAGAAGAGCAAGTCCGAGGCGCCCGACTTCGGCGGCTTCATGTCCGGCAACCCCGTCAGTTTCGACGAGGAGCCGGAAGTGAGCACGGTGGAGGAGTACATCGCCCCCGCCGATGCCCCGGTCGAAGACACGGACCCCGACCTCGACTACATGGCGAACATGCAGAACATGTTCAAGAGCCTCGCCCAGGACACCACCGAACCGGAGGAGCCCGAAGCAGAGGACGCATCCGAACCCGAACCCGAGCTCTCCAGCTTCCTGTACGGAAAAGAAGGAGACGTTCCCGTCAAGTCTCAGACCGACCTCCTGGCCGCTGAGACCCAACCCTTTCGCAGCGCCCCAACCGCAGAAGTTCCATCTGAAGACTTCCAAGCGGAAGAAAAAGGGGCTGCAATTGAACCCGGAACTGCTGGATCAGAGCAGCAGATGAGTGCTATGAGTAACGAAACACCGAAAAAGAAAAAGCCCGTCGAAAAAGGCGAAGAGTACTGGTCCTTCGTGGACTCGCTCCTCGACAACTTCGACGATACGAAAGCCGCTCCGCGCCCCCGGACCCCCGAGGAACGCGAAGAGCGTGCTGCGCGGACGTCCCGCGCCCCGAAAGTCTCTGCAGAGGAGGCCGCTGCCGCTGTCGCGTCGGCGACCACCCCCGTCTTCGAGGAACCGGCCATTTCCGGAACGCCGGCCTTCGACCAGGACCTGCTGTCTGACTTCTCGCTGGGAGCCGGGTCCGCCACCCGCCGCGAAGAGCGCCGCGTCGAACGCGCGGAGCGCAAAGCAGCCGCCCCTGTGACGACCAAAGACTCGGAGGCCACCGCCGCCGAAGCCAAGTCCTCCGGGGAAGCGCCCGCTGCCGGCGGATACTTCATGCCCCGCGCCAAAGGCGAGCAGGCCAAGAAGGCCCGCCGCGGCCTGAACCTGTCGGTCCACGATGTGGAGGACACGGTCCTGCCGGGCGCGGAAGCAGAGGTCGAAGCCCCTGCTGTCGAAGTCGAAGCTCCGGCTGTAGAAGTCGAAGCTCCGGCTGTGGAAGTCGAAGCCGACCTTCCGGAGATCCCGGACGTCCCCGACTTCGCCGCTGACACGGTCGAGGAGACCGTGGAAGTCCCCGCTGTGGAAGTCGAAGCTCCCGCCGTGGAAGAAGCTCCCGCTGAGACGGAGAACGTGTTCTTCAAGCCGAAGAAAGCGGTCGGGACCGTTCCCGAGGAAGAAGAGTTCTTCGCTCCCGCCGAGCCGGAAGAGACGGTCGACGAAGAGACCGTCGTGACCGAGTTCGAAGAGGAGGCGCCCGCCTTTGAAGACGCCGTCGACGTCCCGGTCGCAGAGACCGCCGTCGGGGAAGCGGCCGCAGCCGCAGTCCTCGCCGAACCCGTCGTCGCCGACAAGAAGGCCGAAAAGCTCGCCGCCAAGGAAGCGAAAGCCGCGGAGAAAGCCGCCGCCAAGGAGGCCAAGCGTGCCGCCAAAGAGGCGAAAGCCGCGGAAAAGGCCGCCGCCAAAGAGGCCAGAGAAGCCGAGAAGCTCGCCGCCAAAGAGGCGGAAGAAGTCGCGAAGCCCTGGGAGACCGAGGAACCCCGTGTTTCCCTCGAAGAGGCTCTGGGCGATGCACCGTCCGCCGACACCCCGGTCATCCATGAAGAGAAGACCACCCTCGGTGTCGCGCCGGCCGCTGCCGCTGTCGCGGACTTCGACGAGAACGCCCGCAACGCCGAATTCGACGCCACCTTCGAAGAGCCGAAGAGACGCGGCGGAGCCCTGCGCGTCATCCGCAACATCGTCGTGACGCTGGCCGCTCTTGCCATTGTGGCATGTATCGCCGTCCTCGGTTATAACTACGCGCAGACCCGACTGAACGCCCGTCAGTTCGACCAGGCCGCCACCCTTCTCGCGGAGGGCAAAAACGCCGCCGACCTGACCGCGGTCCAGAAGAAATACCCGGACGTCGCGTTCCCCGAAGACCTGAACCCGGCCTTTGGCGAGCTGTACGCCCTGAACCAGGACCTGGTCGGCTGGGTCTCCGTCCCCGGCACCGCGCTCAACTATCCCGTTGTCCAGACCGACAACGACAGTTTCTACCAGAACCACAACTTCAAGAAGGCCGCGAGCCCCTACGGCACGCCCTTCCTGAGTTCGAAGAACGACGCGTCCGAACTGGACCTCAACAACGTCCTCTACGGCAAGAACGCCGAAAAGGCACCCCGTGTCTTCGGCGAGCTCGAGGCATACCGCAATGCCGACTTCTTCAAGAAGCACCCGGTCATCCGGTATGACACCCTGAACGAGTCCTACCAGTTCAAGGTCTACGGCGTGTTCCTCACGAACTCCGCCCCCGAGCAGGACAACGGCTACGTCTTCGACTACACCGTCCCGAACCTCGGCACCGTGGAGTCCTTCGCGGGCTACGTCGACCAGATCAACCAGCGTCGTCTCTATGACACCGGTGTGGACATGCTGTCCTCCGACAAGGTGCTCACCCTCTCCACCAGCGTCAACGACTTTGAAGGCGCCCGCCTCGTCGTGGTCGCGCGTCTCGTCCGCGAGGGCGAAGGCAAGGGCATCGACGAGACTCTGGTGAAGAAGAATAAATCGCCCCGGTATCCCCAGGTCTGGTACGATGCCGCCGGCAAAACGAATCCGTTTACCAGCGGAGACAACTGGATCCCGACCATTTCCTGAAAGGTGGCAAGCATAGATGGACATCAAACTCATGTGCCTCGGCAATGAAGTCTCCCCCTCCATGGCGACCGCACAGAAAGCCATTGAGAACGACTTCAAAGCTGTGTTTGACGGCGAGTTCAAATTTACCAACTACGGCTCCGAAAAGGAGTTCATCCAGGCGCTCTCCGGCGCCATTGAGACCGAGGACGTCCTGGTCCTCGCCTGCCAGCCCGAGCTCTACACCGCGTTCAAGTCCTTCGTGGCCAACGCGTTCACGTTCAAGGCCCGCCCGGTGAAGGCCATCCAGCGCCTCATCCAGGAGAGTGCTCCCACCGTCTCCTCTGAGACCGTGCTGAACCACTCCCTCATCCCGGTCGACGCCGACGCCATCCTCTCTCAGGACGGCCTGTACTCCGGCTACGCAGTCAACGCGGACGACCAGATCCTGATCGTCCTGCCGCTCGACCCGTCCCGCATCGACTTCATCCTGGAGGACGGTCTGTTCCCGTACCTGCGCGACACGCTCGACATCGGCGAGTTCGTCGACGACCCGCTGAAGGGCATCGCCGCTGACGGCGTCGCCGTCGGTGCCGCAGCCGCTGCCCGCGCCGAAGAGGCCGTCGAAGAGAAACCGGCCGAGGCGCCCGTCAAGAAGGGCCCGTACGACGCCGCATACCTCGACGAAGTCATCTCCAAGCTGCGCGAAAAGGGACTCACGGTCGCCGTCTCCACGACGAAGACCGTCGACTTCCTGAAGAGCATCTCCGAGACCGTCAACATGGACCGGGTCATCTTCCTGAGCCCGTACACCTTCGCGAAGAACGACATGAAGGCCGACGAGTACGCCGTCAAACTGGCGAAGGGTGCGTTTGACACCAGCGAAGCCAGCCTCGGCGCCTCTCTGACCAAGGTCTACGCGAAGACCAACGAAGACGGCACGAAGAGCTACTACATGTACGCGAGCATTTCGGACGGCAAGACCGCCAACCAGGCGAAGATCCGTGCGAAACCCGGCGATACACCGCCCCAGCTCATCTACAAGTCCATCGAAGTGCTGTTCCGCATGATGGACCTCTGGTCCGGCACCGGCTACGCCGAGCCGCAGTACACCACGGAGGCCGTCGTCGATGAAGACTTCGCCGCCGAACACGCCGCCGTCGACGAAGAGGGCAACCCCGTCAAGGACGCCGGCGACAAGCGCAAGAGCACCCAGAAGACGGTCGCCACCGCCCTCATCGGTGCCTCCGCCATCGGCTCCGCAGTCATCTCGCTCCTTGCGAACAACCTTTATTAAACACTCAGCACCGGCTCTTTTTGCGCCGGTGCTGTTTTCCTGTTGTCTTTGGTACTTTGGAGAGGTACATCGCCAACCGGTTCGGGGACTGTGAAAGAAGGTAATGAACATGAAAAAGAAACGCTGGACCGCGGGGCAGAAGATGCCGAACTTCACCTGCCGCACCGCTTACGAGAACGACCTCAAGCTGTACGACGCTTTGAAGGGCAAGACGTTCTTCATCGTCCACCGGTACATCGGCTGCCCGATCTGCCGTCTCGACGTGCAGGAGCTCGACAAGGACTATGGCAGGCTGACCGCTGCCGGCGCCCAGGCGATCGTCGTCATGCAGAGCGACCCGGAACACGTGCGCGCCGACCTCGCGTCGACGAACACGACCCTGCCCTTCCCCATCATCTGTGACACGGAGCAGGAGATCTACCAGACCCTGCAGGTCCGCCCCGCCGCCAACATGCTGACGCTGGCCGGACTCGGTGTCCCCGCGCTGGTCGTGAAGTTCCTGAAAGCGTTCCGCAGCGGCATCAGGCACGGCGATTACGAAGGAAACGAGCAGCAGCTCCCCGCCCTCTTCCTCCTCGACGAGGACGGCACCATCCTGCACGCCCACTACGCGAAGACCATCACGGACCTGCCGGATGTCGACGGCATGCTGAAACTGCTGTGACCGGTCGGTCACCACTGCGACCCGCCATAAAACGACTATCTCGTTATCAGCCATCAAACGACCATTTCGTCATCAACCAACAAAACAAGCAGATCACACCATGTGACCTGCTTGTTTTTTCTTTGCGAAACCGAAATATGTCACCTTTTTCCATGATTTACCGCCCATTATCTCTAAATCAGCAAAACAGGCGGTAATTATTGACAGGTTAGTACTCGATCAGTTCTCCATTTACCGCCTTTTTTCTCTACATCAGCAAAACAGGCGGTAATTTCTGAAGGTTTGCTTCTCGATTGGTCCTCAGTTTACCGCCTATATTCTCTCAAACGGAAAAACAGGCGGTATTTTTCGAAGAGCTTCTTTTCAAATGGCCCATAATTTACCGCCTTTTTTCTCTAAAATGGCAAAACAGGCGGTAATTCTTGAAGATTTGCTTCTCGAAGTGCTCAAAACTTACCGCCTTTTTCTCTGTATCAGCAAAACAGGCGGTAAATGACGCCGGGGCTCGTCGGAGGTCCATGGAGTCGGGGCAAATGGCCCCTTGGTCCAGGACCTGCGGCGCCTCCTCGCACCGGCTGAAGTTTTCTCCCGGCCGGCGAGAAAGCCGGAAGGGGTGGGGGTCGGGGGATAGGGGAAGGTGGCTTTCTCCCACGCTCTTTGGCTTCCCCTTCCCCGGAAAAAGAAAGAAGACCTCGAAAGGTCTTCTCTCTTTGGCACCCCCTGTAGGAATCGAACCTACAACGGCCCCTTAGGAGGGGGCTGTTATATCCATTTAACTAAGGAGGCGTATGCGGTGCCCGCGGACAGGCACGGGCAGAATTATACCACTTTACGGGAGGCTTTGTAAACCGCGAGGAGCTGGTCCATGGTGAGCTGCTCGATGCGGGCGGTGCGCGGGACGTCGAGGGAGTCGAGGAGCTCGCCGAGGTCCGCTTTGTTCATGCCGAGCGCGGCGGAAAACGAGTTCATGATGGTCTTGCGGCGCTGGGAGAACCCGGCCTGGACCATCTTGAAGAAGCGGTCCGCGTCTTCGGGAGACAGACGGTCTGACGGGGCGTCGGCAGACTGAGGTTCCGGCTTCCGCAGCGTCAGGCGGATGACTTCGCTGTCCACCTTCGGGGCGGGCAGGAAGGAGCCTTTCGAGACGAAGAACAGCTGCTCCGCTTCGGCATAGTACTGAATGGCCACCGTGACAGCGCCCGCCGCCCGGGTGCCGACGTCCGCGCAGAGGCGGTCCGCCGCCTCCTTCTGGACCATGACCGTGAGATTCTCGATCGGCAGGTCCTCGGACAGAAGCTTCATGATGACCGGCGAGGTGATGTAGTAAGGCAGGTTCGCGCAGATGACGAGCGGCATTCCTTCAAACTCTTCGGCGATGAGCCGGTGGAGGTCCACTTTCAGGATGTCGCCCGGCACGACATGAGCGTTCGGGTAGTCGGCGAGGGTCTCATCGAGGATCGGGTACAGGCGCCCATCCAGTTCGATGGCGATGACCTTCTGTGCCCGCTTCGCCAGTTCGACGGTCAGGACACCGATACCGGGGCCGACCTCGATGACGCCGTACTCCGGACCGGGGATGGCCGCTTCCGCCATGCGCGGACAGACACTCGGATTGATCAGAAAGTTCTGTCCGAGTGCCTTGGAAAAGTTGAATCCGTTCTTTTGTAAAAGGGCTTTGATTTCAGAAGGGGAAGATAGATTCATTCGATTCTCCAAAAAGTCAAGTCTATGGAAACGGTCAGGGCAACTCCGCGATGACGGGCTCAGTCAGCGGCTCGTCCGAGGCGTTCCATACACTCGGCGACCGCGGTCTTCAGGTAGTGGCCGGAACGCAGGTCTGCGGAGACCGCTGCCGCGTTTTTGCACATGGTCTCGTACTCGTTCGGGTCCAGAGAGCGGATGGCGTCTCCGGCCTCCAGAAGCGACGAGACGGCGATGCCGGCGCCGCGTTCCAGGACGAAGTGCGAGATGGCGGACTTGTCCCAGACGATGACCGGGAAGCCGCACATGAGGTACAGGGACGTCTTGTGCGGATCGTTGTATTTGAGGTACGTGCCGTAGTTGCCGGCGCAGGTGTCGACGGACGTGCCGTCCCAGACGAGGCCGAAGTTGCCGTGCAGGTACGCCGGCAGTTCGTCCGGCAGAAACGAGCCGTTGTAGACCGCGTTCTCGTGCTCGTCCTTGTAGCCGACGCCGTAGAGCTGGAAGCGGACGCCGGGCACGTGGCCGATGTCCCTGAGGTACCCGACCTTGTCGGAGTCGAGGTTGCCGGCGATGATGAGGTCCGCGCCGGGGGCGTCGAGGTTCGCGTCGTCGACTTCCTCATACGGTTTGTGCGGTTCGAAGTCCGCGGGCATCCGGTAGTCGAAGATGTCGAGGGAGACGAGCTTCTCCCGGTCGACGCCCTCTGCCACCAGATAGTCGATCATGATGGGGTTGTGCGCGATGACGAGGTCGGCCGCCTTCAGCACCGAAGACTCGTCGAGGCGCTGGCGCACACGGGTCTTGAACGGCACGTCCGCCTCGATGAACCGGAGCTTCTCAAGGTCGTGGATGAGCAGGACGACCGTCACCCCTCTGCCCCGCAGTTCCCGGAACAGTTTCCCGAGGAAGATGCAGTGCGAGATGGACGGGAACTGGACGACGAGCAGGTCGCCTTTCCCGAGGTGCGCGAGGGTCTTTTTCCAGACGCCGTACGTGTTCCAGTGCTCTTTCAGAGAAGCGGCGATGGACGCATTGTCCCCCTGGAACTCGAGCGCGATCTTGATCTCTTCCATCCCGAGTTCGGACAGCGTGAACTCCACGTCCGCCCGCGCCTTGTTGGTCGCGTTCTTGAGGTGGGCGTCCTCCGCTTTCCGCTCTGAAATATAATAACAATGATTGTACATGCTGTGACAGGCTGGCGCTCTGCCCCGCGACGGACCTGCCGCCGGGGAGCCGCGAGACACCCTTCCTTTCCTTTTATTCCCTACAATTTTAAAGGCTTGCCCTCTCACTGTCAACCGACGAAGAACGCGCAAAAATAACTCCCCCGCACGAAACCGTGCGGGGGAAATTATTTTGAACGATTTGAATTCTGCTCGAATTTTTTGTGGATCGTAAGATCTAGTTCAACTTATTTGCAGGAACCAGCAAAACCGGCAAGGGCATTGCCGAGAGCGCTAGCAGCGTTCGTAGAACCAGAGACAAGGTTACCAGCAGCTTCGCCAGCACCCTGAGCGTTAGCACCGGCAAGACCGTTGTTCAGACCGTTAAGGATGTCTGCGGAAGTGCCAGCAACAGTACCTGCGGCATTGCTGAATGCGTTGACGTTGCTATCGGTAAGAGTAGCGTCGGTCACAGAAGCAGCAGCGTCAGCAAGTTTGGCAACGGAGCCGATCGCCTGAGACGTCATCTGAGAGACGACGTTCATGTCGATGCCCATGCCAGAGAATACATCGTTGACGACGGAACCGATGCCGCCGGCGTTGATGTCGGTAAGAAGGCCGTTCATAGTGTCACCAAGCGGTGCCATACCGTGAACGATACCAGCAAGATCGACAACCATACCAGTAGCCGAGCCAAGCATCGTGGTCAGATAACCCATGAGCTCGCCAAGGTCGAGGCCGCTGAGACCGTTGAGAACGCCAAGAAGGAGTTCCATCATTCTGGTCAGCTGCTCGGTGAGGACCGGCAGGTAAGTGGTGGTTTCGGTCAGTGCTGCAAACATGGTGTTCAGTCCGCCGAAGAAGTTCTTCAGGAACGGAACGACAGTGTCGAGAATCGGATCCTGGTACTTGAGAAGTACGAACAGAAGGAAGCCGCCAATAATGAGCATGCCGCCCGCAAGGACGAGAGCAATGATGGCAAGGATCAGTCTGATGTTGGATCTGCTTCTCAGCTTTTCTTGATAATCCAAGGACTTGGTCAGTCTCTGCGCTTCAAGGGTGTTGGACACTCTCATGAGCGCTTCGCCGATCATAGATTCCTCGGAGGAAATGGTGCGTCTCCTATCGTCCATTTCTCTCCCTCACTTTCACTAAAATTTTTTGAGCAGAAATATTTTCATCCACGTTTTCAAAGAAACTGGTATGTTCCCGTTAGAAGAGACCGGGACAATTTCTAATCGTTAGTCATTATAGCACAATAAAAAAGGGTAAAGCAATAGTTTTTGACCATTTTAACAGCTGTAAACCGGGTGGCGATGTACCCGCGTCTGAAGGGGCGGAAGACCATCTGTCCGACCACCTCCGTCTTTGCGCAAAAGTGCCAATAATCTCCTTGAACGACCCACATATTTCTGTTATTATTAAATAAAGATGTAGGGTTTTTGCGGTCAATTTCAGGAACGATCACACCATTGCCGCAAGGACCAAACTTTTTCTAAACGGAGGGTTTGGCTTATGGGCAAAACTCAGAACAATTTAGACCTCCCCGTTTACCTGTTCCACCAGGGAAACAACTCGAAAGCCTATGAGATCATGGGCTCTCACAAAGTGCCCGGGACCGAGCAGGTCGTGTTCCGTGTATGGGCCCCTCACGCCAATGCCGTCAGCGTCGTCGGCGACTTCAACGACTGGGACCCGTACGCCCTTCGCATGGAGAAGATCTCCGACGGCATCTGGGAAGCGACCGCCCCCGAAGGCACTATCGAGGAGTTTTCGGCTTATAAATACGCCATCGAGGCGCGGGACGGGCGCACCGTTATGAAAGCCGATCCGTACGGCTATCACATGGAAACGAGACCCGGCACCGCCTCCAAGTTCTACGACATCGACAGCTGCTACACCTGGAACGACGACGAGTGGCTCGCGCACCGCGCCTCCACCCGCATCTACGACATGCCTGTCAACATCTACGAAGTGCATGCCGGTTCCTGGAAAGTCTACGAAGACGGGAACCTCTATTCCTACCGCGCGCTCGCGGACGAGCTGGTCCCGTACGTCGCCGACATGGGCTACACCCACATCGAGTTCATGCCCCTCTCCGAGTACCCCTTCGACGGGTCCTGGGGCTACCAGGTCTGCGGATATTACGCCGCCACCTCCCGGTACGGCACGCCGGCCGACCTCATGTATCTCGTCGACAAGTGCCACCAGAACGGCATCGGCGTCATCCTCGACTGGGTCCCCGCCCACTTCCCGAAAGACGCCTACGGCCTCTTCGAATTCGACGGCGAGCCCTGCTACGAGTACCCGGACCCCCGCAAGGGCGAGCACAAGACCTGGGGCACCAAGGTCTTCGACTTCGGCAAGACGGAAGTCCAGAGCTTCCTCGTCTCCAACGCCCATTTCTGGTTCGATAAATACCACATCGACGGCATCCGCGTCGACGCCGTCGCGTCCATGCTCTACCTCAACTATGACCGCAAGGACGGCGAGTGGATCCCGAACGCCAACGGCGGCGTGGAGAACCTCGAAGCCGTCGCGTTCCTGCAGAAACTCAACGAGTCCATCTTCCGGGAACGGGGCGACGTCATGATGATCGCCGAAGAGTCCACCGCCTGGCCCAACGTCTCGAAGCCCACCTCCATCGGCGGTCTCGGCTTCAACTTCAAGTGGAACATGGGCTGGATGAACGACGTCATCCGCTACTTCAACCTCGACGGTCTCAGCCGGAAATACAATCACGACTGCCTGACCTTCTCGTTCTTCTACGCCTTCTCCGAGAACTTCGTCCTGCCCATCTCGCACGACGAAGTCGTCCACGGGAAAGGCTCCCTCATCAACAAACATCCGGGCGACCCGTCCGACCCCGAGCAGTACGCCGAGAAGTTCGCCGGCGTCCGCTCCATGCTGGCCTACATGTACTCCCACCCCGGCAAGAAACTCCTCTTCATGGGCAGCGAGTTCGGCCAGTTCAGCGAGTGGAACTACAAGAGCCAGCTCGACTGGAACCTGCTCGACTACGACATGCACCGCAAGCTGCAGGCGTACTCGAAGGCCCTCAACACCTTCTACAAAGAGACGCCCGCGCTGTGGGAGATCGACTACAGCTGGGAAGGCTTCGAGTGGATCATCCCCGACGACAACGCGAACTCGGTGCTGGCCTACAAGCGGAAAGACCAGAACGGCGATGAACTGTACTGCATCCTGAACTTCACGAAGGTCGACCGCATCGGCTACAAGATGGGCTGCGACGACGGCGTCTTCGAGGTCGTCTTCGACACCGACGCCCCCGAATTCGGCGGCTCCGGCCGCTCCACGGGCGGCAGGGTCGAATCGCTCGATGAGCCCATGCACTCCCAGAAGGCGTGCATCGCCCTCGACATCGCGGGCAACTCGGCTCTCTTCCTGAGGAAGGTCGCCGAAAAGGACCGCACCCCGAAGTGGTGTCCGGAACACTCCGGCAGCTTCGCTTACCCCCGTACGTAATTTTTGTGAAACAAAAAATGTAGAAATATTCCAAAGGAGTCCTACTTATGGCACGTAAAAATGAATGCATCGCGATGCTGTTGGCAGGCGGCCAGGGAAGCAGACTCGGCATCTTGACTCACAAGATCGCCAAACCTGCCGTACCCTTCGGCGGAAAGTACCGGATCATCGACTTCCCGCTGTCCAACTGTGTGAACTCGGGCATCTACACAGTTGGCGTCCTGACGCAGTACCAGCCTCTCGAACTGAACGACTATGTCGGAAACGGCGAGCCCTGGGATCTCGACCGCACCGACGGCGGCGTCCATATCCTGTCCCCCTATCAGCAGATCCAGGGCACCGACTGGTATAAGGGCACCGCAAACGCCATTTATCAGAACATCCATTTCATCGACAAGTACGACCCCGAATATGTCGTTGTCCTTTCCGGCGACCACATCTACAAGATGGATTACGCGGACATGCTCGCCTTCCACAAAAAACAGGAAGCGGCCTGCACCATCGCCATGCGTGAAGTCGAATGGAAAGAGGCCTCCCGCTTCGGTCTGATGCTCGTCAACGACGACAACACCATCTCCGAATTCGAGGAGAAGCCGGAGAACCCGCGCAGCAACAAGGCCTCTATGGGCATCTACATCTTCACCTGGTCCAAGCTGAGAGAATACCTCATCGCGGACGAGAACGACCCGAACTCCTCCAACGACTTCGGACACAACGTCATCCCCGCCATGCATGAAGCCGGCGAGAAGATGGTCGCTTACCAGTTCGACGGTTACTGGAGAGACGTCGGTACCATCGAAAGCCTCTGGGAAGCCAACATGGACATCCTGTCCCCGGCTTCCGGCATCAACCTGAACGACCCGCACTGGAAGATCTACGCGCGGACTCCCAACGCCGCGCCGCAGTATGTCGCCGACACGGCGGAGATCAAAAACTCCATGGTCACGGAGGGCTGCTCCGTCGAGGGCAAGGCGGACTTCTCCGTCCTGTTCCCGAACGCCACGCTCGAAGAGGGCGCGAGCGTCAAGTACTCCATCATCATGCCGGGCGCCGTCGTCAAGAAAGGCGCGGTCGTCCAGTACGCCATCGTCGCCGAGAACGCAGTCATCGAGGAGAACGCCAAAGTCGGCGCCGGCCCCGATGTCACCGACCCCGACGACTGGGGCGTCGCGGTCATCGGAGAGAATATCACCATCGGCAAAGGCGCGGTCGTCCCGCCCAGTGTCATGGTCAACGAAAACGTAGAGGAGGGCACGAAGTATGAGAGCAAATAATGTGCTTGGGATCATCCACTCGCAGGCGTTCGACTCCACGATCCAGGAGCTGACCTCTGTCCGCACCGTGGCCTCTGTCCCCTTCGGATGCCGCTACCGCTTCATCGACTTCCCGCTGTCCAACATGGTCAACGCGGGCGTCACCGAAGTCGGCATCATCACCAAAGAAAACTACCAGTCCCTCATGGACCACATCGGTTCCGGAAAACCCTGGGATCTGGCACGCAAGAGAGAGGGCCTGTACATCCTCCCGCCCTACAACACCTCCGCGCAGGCGGCCGTCGGCGTCCGCAACCGGGTCGACGCCCTGTACAGCAACATGGATTTCCTGCGCCACTCCCGTCAGGAGTATGTGGTCATCACCGACTCCAACGCGGTCTACAACTTTGACTTCCAGGACCTGTTCGATTTCCACACCGAGCAGGAAGCGGACATCACCATCGCCTACAAGCACGGCAAACTTCCGAAGCTGGAGAACATGCAGATCCTCACGATGGACGGGAACAAACGGGTCACCGAAGTGGCCATCGACATCACCGAGGACAAGGAAGTCGACTACGCGTTCAACATCTATGTCATGCGCAAGTCCCTGCTCGAGTACCTCGTGAAGACCGCGGTGGCCCACAGCGCCACCTCCTTCGCGAAGGACATCATCCAGGCGAACGTCGCGAACCTCAAGATCGTCGGATACGAGATCCCGGGCTTTGCTGAGATGATCGACTCCATCCGGACCTATTACAACGTCAGCATGGACCTGCTGAAGCCGGAGAACCGCAAGGCGCTCCTGGACGCCAGCAACCCGATCGTCACGAAGGTCTCGGACAACGTCCCGGCCCTGTACGGCCAGGACTGCGTCGTGGACAACTCGCTCATCGCCGACGGGTGCACCATTGAAGGCACCGTCGAGAACTCGCTGCTCTTCCGCGGCGTCGTCGTCGAGAAGGGCGCGGTCGTAAAGAACTCCATCCTGATGCAGGGCACGGTCATCCACGCGAACGCGAAGGTCGACAGCGTCATCACCGACAAGAACGTCACCATCACCGCGAACCGCAACTTGTCCGGCGACCCGTCTTATCCGATTTACTTTACAAAGAACATCGTTGTCTGATACACTAGATATAGAGGGAGGCTGAGCTTACCGCCAGCCTTCCCGCTATATATCGCTTTTTATGGAGGGTCCGCCTTATGAATATCTTGTTTGCTTCCAGCGAAGCGGTCCCCTTTGCCGTCAGCGGCGGTCTCGCCGAAGTGGCGGGCGCACTGCCCAAAGCACTGAAGGCCAAAGGAGAGGATGTCCGTGTCATCCTTCCGCTTTACGGTTCTGTCACCGAAGAGCAGCGCGCCGAGATGAAATATCTTCTGAATTTCGACGTCGCCGTTGCCTGGAGAAGACAGTACTGCGGCGTGTTCGAAGCAAAAGCGGACGGCGTCACCTACTACCTGCTGGACAATGAATACTACTTCAAACGCTCCGGCCTCTACGGGTACTATGACGACGCGGAACGGTTCGCATTTTTCTCTCGTGCCGTTCTCGACACCGTCCAACACCTCGAGGAACTGGACGGGTTCAAACCCGACATCATCCACTGCAACGACTGGCAGACCGCCCTCATCCCGGTCTACTACAACTGCTTCTACCGGGACGCCCCCGGCTACGAGGACATCCGTACCGTCTACACCATCCACAACATCCAGTACCAGGGCCTCTACGGCATGGACATCCTGAGCGAAGTCGTCGGCCTGGACCCGCAGGACTACTACATCGTGGAGAACGACGGCCTCGCGAACTTCTCGAAGGGCGCCATCGAATGCTGCAACAAGGTGACCACGGTCTCTCCGAGCTATGCCAATGAGATCCTCGACCCGTGGTACTCCCACGGCCTCGACGGCATCCTGCACCGCAACCTCTGGAAGCTCACCGGCATCCTGAACGGCATCGACGTCGAGAGCTACGACCCGAACACCGACCCCGCCATCCCGTTCCACTATTCCCAGGCGCGGAAGGCGAACAAGAAAAAGGACAAGGCGGCGCTCGAAGACCGCTTCGGGTTCGAACATCAGCCCGATGTGCCCATCATCGGCCTCATCTCCCGCCTCGTCTCCCATAAAGGACTCGACCTCATCACCGCCATCATCGACGAGCTTCTGTACAACACGGAAGTCCGCATGATCGTCCTCGGCTCCGGTGACAGCTCCTATGAGAACTACTTCCAGGGCGTCGCCGAGCGGCACCCCGACAAATTCCGCGTAGAACTGGGCTTCGACCCGGGTCTCGCGAGAAAGATCTACGCCGGCGCCGACCTCTTCCTGATGCCCTCGAAGAGCGAGCCCTGCGGCCTGTCCCAGATGATCGCCCTGCGCTACGGCACCGTCCCCATCGTCCGCGAGACCGGCGGCCTCAAAGACTCCGTCCGCGACTGCGGCGACGGCGAAGGCAACGGCTTCACGTTCAAGACCTACAACGCCCACGACATGCTCTGGGCCATCACCCGCGGCATCGACCTCTACTACAACGACAAGACCGCGTGGAAAGCCGTCGTGAACCGCGCCATGAAGTCCGACAACAGCTGGGAACGCTCCGCCGGCCTGTACATCGACATGTACAAAGAGGCGATGAGCTGATCCCCGTTGAGATCTGTCTGAAAACACAAAAAACCTCCGGAACACTCCGGAGGTTTTCTTTTTTGGAAAGCCGGCCCGTCACATCAGCCGCGCGACCCTCGTATTGATGAGGTCGTTGACGTACATGCAGAGCGTCTGCACGCAGAGCGGCGCCTCGGTCCCGATGAGTTCCTCCTCCTCGGGAGCGGAAGTCAGGTCGTGGACGTCGCCGGCGAGGGTGTACAGCAGGAACTTGAACTGCGCCTTGTTGTCGGAGTTGCCGCCGAGCCAGCTGCGGGGCAGGAGCCCTTTGGTGACCGCCGCGAACAGGCCCATGTAGCCGGCCAGCGCCGACGCCTTGTTCAGCGTGTCCATCATCTCCTCGTCCTCGACGATGCTGTTCATGATGGCGAGGTCCGCCCGCAGGAACGTCTCCCGGCTGAGCTGCGCGTCTTCCGGAAGGTCCTCGAAATCCACGGCCTGGTTCAGCTGCAGCACGTTCGCCGCGTGGCCGAGCAGATAGTCGCAGCTGACGTTGTAGTAGTCCGCTGCCTTCACGAGGAACGAGAGCCCCGGTTCCCGGATGCCGTTCTCGTAGTGGGACAGCAGGGCCTGGGAGATGCCGAGGTCCGCCGCCGCCTGCTTCTGGCTGACGCCCTTCCGCTTCCGCTGCGCGGTGAGCCGGTCTGAAAAAGTCATGCTTGCCATGGTTCTGCCTCCTGTATGTCTCTGGCGATATACGCTCTGTAATATTTCATCTCGGATTATAGCACGAAAATTACTCTGCGTAAATCGCCGGCGATTTTGCCGCGACCACAAGATATAGTACCGTTCCTTTACCGAATTGTAGCCGCCTTGTAACTTCCACGGGCACCGTTTCGGGGCTATCATAGAAGAAAGAAAGAAACTCGCACAAGGAGGGGTCGCCTATGGCAAGCCTGATCGGACCGTCTGCGGCAGGCATCCTTTATGCCGCCGTGAGTGTGGTGCTGCTCGTGCTGCTGTTCTGGTTCCTGCACCGCAAAAAAGGCACTGTCACCGCCGTTCTCTGCACCCTGCTCTGCTTCGTGGTGCTGGCGCTCGGTTACGGATTCGGCTCCTGGTTCGCGCCCGTCGACAAGGACATCGGGTCGGACGTCTACACGGAACAGGAGATGGACACCGCGGTCGACGTCATCCTGGAAGACAGCTTCTGGGACGAGATGCATGCCCGGCTCCTCGACATCCACTACATTGGCGATGAAGAGTCCCAGGGCTACCTCCCCTCCGTACAGGGCCGGTTCCCGGACAACGACTATACCGAATGCGCGGTCTTCGACACCGATTTCCGGTCCGCGTTCCTCGCGAAGAACGCCGCTCCGCTGGACCCGCGCGAGGTCTACACCGACTACCTGTGGGTCCTCGCCCGCACCGACGGCGGCAGCTGGGAGGTCGTGACCTCCGGCTACGCATAAGACCGGACCCGCCGGAACAAAAAAATGGACCCCGGAAGCTCCAGGAGCTCCCGGGGTCTTATTATGTGCTTACAGCCGCGCCATGACGCGCTGCGCCATTCTCGTAACATTATACAGAAAGCGTCCCCTTTTGTAAACTGATCGTTAACACCTGTCAAACCATCCCTTCCCGGACAAACAGAGACGCCTCCGGCTCTGCAGCCGAAGGCGTTCCCTGTTGTGTGTGAAATTTGGAGTGAGAAATGAGAAAGATTGGAGAATTATGAAATTAGGAGAAAAATCATAATACATGTGTCTCGGGGAGGAGGGGTATCTCCCTTTGACAGTTCCCACTATAAGGTGTCAACCTAAAAAGTACTTAAAGGTTGGAATTTTTTTTGGATTTTTTTGTTTGCCGCCTCACAGGAGGTCGAGATCGAGGTCTCCCATCCGCTCGACATAGATGTCCGCGGTCTCTTTGATGAGGTCCCGTTTCTTCTCGGACCAGCGGTCTTCCAGCGCCACGACCCGGCAGCCGGACTGCTTCGCGCCGAGGATGGAGACATAGGTGTCTTCAAAAATGTACGTCTCTTCCGGGGACGTGCCGAGGTGGGCGCGGGCTTTGTCGTAGATGAGGGACGTCCGTTTGTTGCAGTGCTCTTCCCCGCAGGTAAAGACGGCGGAGAAGAACCGGTCGATGCCGTTTCGTCTGAGACAGGCCTCCGTCAGATGGCGGTCGGTCGCCGTCGCGACACACATTTTGATGCCCCGCTCCTGCATCGCCTCCAGGCTCTCGACGACCGTGGGCTTGACTACGACGGTCCCGAAGTAGTCGGGCTCGACGATCTGGTTGATCTCATCGATGATCTGTTCCTGGCTCCTGGTGAGGCCGAACTGGTCCTGCATGTAGAGGGCCATCGGCTCGAGCAGCATTCTGGTCATCTCGTGGTTCTGTTCGGGGCTCACCGTGTAGCCGAGGCCCTCGAGATAGCGCCGGCCGATCTCGATCCACAGATGCATGGACTCGGTCAGAGTGCCGTCCATGTCGAATATGGCGCCGCGAATGGCCATGTGCTCACCTTCTTAGATCGTAAAATGCTCGGTGCCGGTCGTGTCCGGACCGAACCCGTAGTCTTCGTCGTCCATCCAGTCATCCTCGTCGCCGGCGAGGCCCATCTCGCGAAGCGTCTCTTCGGGGACGGCCGGGATCTGCGCGACGCCTTCGAACTTGCGGCCCTTTGCCCAGAGGGACGGCGTGATACGCACGGTGTACCCCGTGCCGTTCATGCAGGCCCACTCGTTCATCGGCGCTTCCGGCAGACAGTACATCGCCATCAGAGCCGAGATGATGCCGCCGTGGGTGACGATGGCCGCGTTGTCGATGCCGGTCTTCAGGAGTCCGTCGACGATGCTTTCCAGCGCGCCGCGGATGCGTTCGCCGAACTCGGCGTTGCTCTCGCCGTGGGGCGGAGCCGCGTCCATGCCGCCCTGCAGCCAGGCGGCGAACTCTTCGTACTGCTGCAGTTCTTCCGCCGTGTGGCCTTCGAACTCGCCGAAGTTGTACTCGATGAGTTCCCGCATGACGACCGGTTTCGCGTCCGGGAACAGGATCTCACAGGTCTCGGTGCAGCGCTTCAGCGGGCTCGTGAACACCACTGCCGGGTCCGGGTAGATGCAGTTGTCTTTGAGGTAGCGAAGCTCGTCTTCGCCCTGCAGGCTGAGTTCCAGGTCCTGGTGCCCGACGTACCGGCCCTCTTCGTTGCCGGTGGTCAGTCCGTGCCGGATGAAATGCAGCGTGTAAGTTTTCACGGTGTTCCTCCCTGTGGCGATGTACCGCCCTTGAATTCCCAAAGAGTATAGCACAAGTCTCACGAAACGGGAAGACTTGCCGGAAGACAGCAGAAGCGCCCCGGCTTGCACGACCGGAGCGCTTGTCTGCATGTGTGATTTGGAGTGAGAAATGAGAAAGATCAAGAAGAATAATAAGATTAGAAGAAAATGTACGCTGTCTTGTCAAAGGTCGGCGGAGGGCACGTCCCTTTGACAGTTCTCACTATACTATGTCAACCTAAAATGTACTTAAACGGAAAAAGATTTATTTTTATCGTGTTTTCTGGTATATAATAGTTGTTGTTTCAATAAAATGTTACAAATCCCTCAAATCAGCATTCGAAAGGAGAGTTTTACAATGATTCGTTCCGAATTGAAAGCCCGCGGCAAAGCGGCATTCAAAGCAAACTACTGGAAATCGGTCCTGGTGGCCATTCTTCTGACCATCGCCATCGGCGGTTTCAACGCAGGTTCCACCTCCAACTCCGTCGACATCCAGGAGATCGTCGACCCCGAGCCGGCACAGTCCTATTCCATCGACCCGGAGGCCCTGGATCCCATCGCCAATGAGAACTTCGACGTGACCGACATCGATCAGGACTTCGGCTTCCTGCTGAACGATCAGGAGACCGCTCCCACCCGGTCGACCGGCGACCGTCTGAAAGACGCCGTCGACACCGGCACCCTGGCAGGCTTTGGCGCCCTGTCCTTCCTTCTCACCCTGTTCCTCTTCGGCCCGCTGGAAGTCAGCGGACGGAACTTCTTCAAGAAGAACCTCAGTGAGAAAGCAGAACTCGATGACCTCAACAGAGGCTTCGTCCCGAAGTACTGGAACAACATGATCACCATGGCCCTCAAGAACCTGTTCGTGGCCCTCGGCTTCATCTGCTTCATCATCCCCGGGATCATCGTCTCCTACGGCATGGAGCTGGTCCCGTACATCCTGGCCGACAACCCCGGCATGGGCATCATGGACGTCATCAAAGCGTCCTGGAATATGATGAAAGGCCACAAGTGGGAACTGTTCGTCCTCGACCTGTCCTTCATCGGATGGATCCTGCTCGACATCCTCACCCTCGGCATCCTCGGCCTGTTCTACGTCAACCCCTACATCTTCAGCACGCACGCTGCGTTCTATGAGGAAGTCAAAGCCCTGAACGCTCTGTCCGCGGACCCCGAGATCCCGACCCCGGAAGAGGCATGACCAAAAGGAGTACATCCCCATGAAAAAGACCATCCGTAAAATTATGGCCGTGGCCCTCACGGTCTGCATGATGATCCCTCTCTTTACTGTGGGTTCCTTCGCAAAGACAACGACAAAATATCAGGGCAAATCGCTGGTCGTCCTGGGCGACTCCATCGCGGCAGGGTTCGGTCTGGCACCGGGCTCCACCGACATGGTCTCCCAGATCCTGCAGATGCCGCACGGAGAGTTCGTCGAGAACTCCTGGCCGCTCGCCATCCGTGACAAGTACGGCTTCAGCAAAGAGACCTCCGTCAACCTGTCCCGCACCATGTGGCGCTGCGACGAGTTCCTGCGTCTGCTCGACCCCGAGTTCGAAGCGGACCTCTGCAAACCGGAGAACACCTTCGAGCAGTACATGAGCGATTACCTCATGTTCTTCACCGAGATCACGTCCCCGGGCGATGCACTGCGGCTCGCCGGACAGATCAAAGACGTCATCCGGCAGGCAGACGTCCTCGTCTTTTCCCTCTGCAGCAACGACATCATGACGGCCGCCATCTGCAAACCGCTCATGCTGCCGTTCTACCAGGTCTTCGGCCGTCAGGCGGGTTACGCGCTCGCTTCGGTCACCCAGGGCAAACTGCAGCTGCCCACCACGCCGGAAGGCCTCGCCAAGTTCGCGCTCGGCACCCTGGAATTCGACGACCTCGCCACCGACGCCCGCAAGCGGACCCAGACGTTCTTCCGGAACTATGACCGCCTGCTCGGCATCATCTATCAGCTCAACCCCGACGTGGAAGTCTATACGATGGGCATGACCCAGCCGTTCAAAGGCCTCAAGACCATCAACGACCAGGATTCCACGCTGTTCGCTCCGCTGAACGTGGAAACGATCGAAAAGATCCGCACCTACGTCACGAAGCAGAGCCGGTACGCCGGACGCGTCAAATATGTCGACTGCTCCGACGTCGGCGGCCACGGATTCGGCAACGCCTACTCCGTCCAGTTCCTTCTGGACTTCGTGGTCCACGTCCACCCGAATGCCGAAGGACACAAGCTCATCGCGAAACACGTGTCGTCGGCATTCAACAAATAAACATTACGGACAAAAAAGTCCCCGGAGCTCCGTACCGGAGCGCCGGGGTCCTTTTTGTTTCTTTGGGGATGTGTGCTCAGCCGACGATGAACGCGACGATCCAGGGCAGGACGTACGCGAACGCGATGCTTGTGAGGAACGAGACGCAGTAGCGCTCGAGGTAGGCACCGCAGTACAGGATGGCCGCCGGGATGGCGAGCAGCACCTTGGAGACGCCTTTGGACTCTTCCGAGAACAGTTCGCTCCACATGTTGAGCGCGTCTTCCACGAGCGGGAACGCGTTCGAGAGGAAGGACACGCCGACATACAGAAGGATGACGGAGAGCCAGTTGAACGTGCCGATGTAGAAGAGGTTCATCGCCCCGGGGAACGCAATGATGCAGCCGAGAAGGGCCATGATGATGTGCGGGCCGAAGCAGATGGCGAAGGAGCCTTTGTGGGGCGCCAGCAGGTGCTCGACGTGGCCGCAGAGCTCGTTGCGCTGCATGTAGTCGGAGTACTCGACCGGCACCTTGTAGATGCGGCAGAAGAGGTGCTCGAGGAACCCTTTGAGGAGGGCGCCCGGGAAGGTGATCATCTTGATGATCTCATACAGGATTACCATGCGAAGTCCCCCTCTCCTTTCAGGAATACTTCATCGAGGGACTTCTTGCCCGCGATGATCTTGGCGACGTCCGGGCTCACGGCATAGCCGTACTCGTGCATTTCCGTCTCCAGTGCTTCGAGGCTCGACCGGAGGTCGGCGCGCTCGCTCTTCAGTTTCTCTTTGACCTCGCCCCTGGCATTCTTGAGAGCCGCCGTCTTGTCGGCGATCTGCTGCTGAAGGATCAGCGAGTAGATGCTGCAGGCAGAGACATAGTTGTTCGCGGTCGCGGCGTTGGCGTGCGCCTCTTCCGCATAAGCGGTGGCCAGCTTGTAGTCGCCCTCCAGCAGGTAGAGGATGGCGCGCTGGTAGTTGAGGGTGGAGGCGGTGCCGTCGATCTTGAGGCCCGCGTCACAGGCTCTGACAGCCGCTTTGTGGTCTCCCTTCAGGCGATATGCCACCGTCCGGTACACGTAAGAGTAGACGTCTTCGGCATTGCGCTTCTCGAGCGTATCGCACAGGGAAAGCGCCTTGTCGTAATCTTTCTCGGTCAGAGCGATCTCGGTCTCGAGCGGCAGGTACAGGCTCTCGTACTCGTCGCCCTCGGCCTTGATGGCTTCAACGTACTTCTTCTGGGTGTCGAGGCCCTGCTGATAGATGAGGCAGGCATAATAGCGGTAGTAGTTCGCGAAGGCCGGGTTGATGTCCTTGCCCTCCATCGCATTGTCGAAGGCCTTGAGGAGCGACTTGAAATCCTTCGAACTCTGCGCCGCTTCCTCGAAGCAGTTGTAGGCCGCCTCGTACTCGTCGATGCGCTCCTTCGACTGCCGCGCGTAGCGGTTGTACCACTTGTTCAGGTCGTTCGGATAGTAAGCCTCGAGGTAGTTGTCGAGGACGCCGAACTGCTGGATGCCGGTCCGGTTCAGGAGCTTGACCTGGTTTTTCCGGAACTGGAATCCGTAGGTGTCGGACCCCTCGGCGATCTGTCCGTTCAGCTCACCGTACTTGTCGAGCGCGGACATGAGTTTGCCCTCTCTCGCAAGGCTCTGCGCCTGGGCCGTGCCGTGGTAGACGCTCCAGCCCTCGTGGCAGAGGAGGATGCCGAAGACCAGGAAGAAGACGGCCATCAGCGGGATGATGAACTGCCACCACTCGAAGGGGTAGTGTCTCATGTCGTTGAGGCATTCTTCACAGTAGTCCGTGCCCTCCACGGCTTCGTGTTCCCCGCAGACCTCGCACATGACGGGCCGGTGGTACTCCGGCTTGATGCCGTGCTGTTTTTCATAGAGCGCCTGCTTGACGATGTCGTCCCACTCGGCGTCCGGCGCCTGTTCGCGCATCTCGTCGATCTCGCCCTGGACCATGGTCCGGAGCTCTTCGAGTTCGACTTTCAGCTCTTCTTCGGTGCGGGGGCGCAGGGGGTCCGGCGCGTTCGGGTCCGCCGGCTCTTCATCGAGGGCCGCTTTCAGCGTGCCGTCCTTCAGAGCCTTGCGGCGGGCCTTTTCTTTCATCTTTTCGGCTTTGCGGGCAGCTTTTTCGGCTTTTTTCTTTGCCTTCGCCGCCTCTTTTTCCGCCTGTTTCAGGTTGTCTGTGCTCAACTGGGCACCTCCGTTCTCTGGTTACTTGGCCTGCGTGACGCCGCTGATCTTGCTGGAGAGGTCCATCGGTACAAAGTCCTTGGTGAGCTCCTCCAGGTCGATGTCGTCGGTCTTATAGAAATAGTTGCCATATTCGTTCGTGATGCTGATGGTCTTGCCCATGACGAGGAGGACGCTTTCGCCTTCCTTCTTCTTCAGGGTGAACATCTCGACGTCAGCGGTGTAGTCGACAGCCGCCCGGTCCTTGTCGGTGGGCTCCTGCAGCTCCATGGCCTTCAGCTGGTCGAGGAACGCCTCGATGGCAGCTTCGTCGGTCAGCTCTTTTTCCGCGATGGCGATGCCGGAGTCGATGCCGCCCCGGTGCAGGTACTCGACGCTCGTGACGGCTTTGGCCTTCGGGAAGAGCGGGTCTCCGTTCGGGTCCTTCGGACCGACGTTGCCGCTGTTCTTCACGATGAGGACGACCGCTGCCGCGATGACGGCGAGGATGAGGACCGCGGCCACCGCGAGGATGGCGATCTTTTTCTTACTCGTCTTTTTTTCTGTATTCTGTTCCGACATAATGATTCGGTTCCTTTCTTTCGGGGACCGCCGTCCCCGGGATACAGTTCTACTCATTATACCGCGCGCGCGAACATGTCACAAGTAAAAACCTTGCAATGGGGCCCCGGTAGTGATAGAATTACGCCCGTGATTTTATAAGTATATTCCTGAAACTTAAATGAAGGTGAAACCTTGAAACTCAGAGAAGACATTCGCAATGTGGCGATGATCGCCCATGTCGACCACGGCAAGACCACGCTGGTCGACGCGCTCCTGAAGCAGAGCGGCATCTTCCGTCAGAACGAGCAGGTCGACGAACGGGTCATGGACTCGAACGACCTCGAGCGGGAGCGCGGCATCACCATCCTGTCGAAAAACACCTCCGTGCGCTATGGCGACACGAAGATCAACATCATCGACACCCCCGGCCACGCGGACTTCGGCGGCGAGGTCGAGCGCATCCTCCTCATGGTCGACGGCGTCCTCCTGCTGGTCGACGCGTTCGAGGGCTGCATGCCCCAGACCCGCTTCGTCCTGAAAAAAGCCCTCGGCCTCAAGAAGAAGGTCGTGGTCGTCATCAACAAGATCGACCGTCCCGGCGCGCGGCCCGCAGAGGTCGTGGACGAGGTCATCGACCTGTTCATCGAGCTCGGCGCGGACGAGGACCAGATCGAGTTCCCGGTCGTTTACGCGTCCGCCCGCGAAGGGTATGCCTCGTACGACGAGCGCGACCGCGAGGGCGATATGCGGCCCATCTTCGAGAGCATCCTCAAAGAGGTCCCGGCGCCGAAAGGCGATGTGGACGCGCCGCTCCAGGTGCTGTTCTCCTCTCTCGACTATGACGACTATGTCGGCCGCATGGGCATCGGGCGCATCGAACGCGGCACCATCCGGCAGAACGAGCCGCTCGTCCTCTGCAAGACCGACGGCTCGGAAGAAAAGGTCAAAGTCTCGAAACTGTATGTCTATGAAGGCCTTGCCCGCAAAGAGGTCAAAGAGGCCGGCGCCGGCGAGATCATCTGTGTCTCCGGCATCTCGGACATCAACATCGGCGAGACCGCCTGCGACCCCGAACACATCGAACCGATGGAATTCATCAAGATCGATGAACCCACCATCTCCATGAACTTCATCGTCAACGACTCCCCCTTCGCGGGACGGGAAGGCAAGTACGTCACCTCCCGGAACATCCGCGACCGGCTCTTCAAGGAAGTCGAGACGAACGTCGCCATGCGCGTCGAAGAGACCGAGACCACCGACACGTTCAAGGTCTCCGGCCGCGGCGAACTCCACCTGTCCATCCTCATCGAGACCATGCGGCGCGAGGGCTACGAATTCGCGGTCTCCCGCCCGAAGGTCATCTACAAGCGCGACGCGAACGGTCAGCTCCTCGAGCCGATGGAACTCCTCTCGGTCGAAGTGCCCGGCGACTACGTCGGCGCCGTCATCGAGAAGCTCGGCGCGCGGAAAGCGGAACTCCGGGACATGGTCGCCCACGACGGCGGCGCCACCCACCTCGAGTTCAGTGTCCCGTCCCGCGGCCTCATCGGCTACCGGTCCGAGTTCATGACCGACACCAACGGCAACGGCATCATGAACCAGCTCTTCGACGGCTACGCGCCGTACAAGGGAGACATCGAGACCCGCGAGCGCGGCTCCATCGTCGTCCACGAGAACGGCGTCTCCTCCGCCTACGGGCTCTTCAACACGCAGGACCGCGGCACGCTGTTCATCGGCGCCGGGGTCGACGTGTACGAGGGCATGATCGTCGGCGAATGCAGCCGCGCGGAAGACATCGTCTGCAACGTCTGCAAAACGAAGCACCTCACCAACACCCGTGCCTCCGGCTCGGACGAAGCGCTCCGCCTCGTCCCGCCGACCGTCCTCTCCCTCGAACAGAGCATGGAATTCATCGGCGACGACGAACTCCTCGAAGTCACACCGGAGTCCCTGCGCCTGCGCAAGACCATCCTTTCGAAGGAAAAACGGCTCAAACAGCAATTCCGAAAATGAGACAAATCGAAAAATGTGTCTCAACTTTCAAATTTTAACCCCCCTGGGGGCTTGTAGGTGCTACTTTAGCACACTACAATGAATACAGATCGAGAGAACTTATCTGGAAACATCACCTCCTCTCTCCTTCTCAAAGACATAGAATACCTTTCCCAAACCTAATCCCAAAACAGCGAAATCCATCGGACCAGAACCGATGGATTTTTGCTTTGTATGGAATATTTTTCCCAAGGGGCTCGCCGTGTCACAAAGCCCCTGCAGTTTGTTATAATGAAGGGGCAGACCACGGACCCCATCCTGCGGAACTGCGCAGACTTATTATTTATCAAGGAGGAAGATCCCCATGAGCATGAACAAAGTAGTCGTCCTCGGCGGCGGCGTCCTCGGCACCCAGATCGGCCTGATGTGTGCATACACCGGCCATGACACCACCTTCTGGCTCCGTTCCGAAAGTTCCATCGGCCGGACGCAGCCGAAGATCGAAAACTACACGAAGGCAATGCTGACCGACCTTGAGAAGGCGAAAGCCATGGTCGGCAATCCCATGGGCGCTTTCGTCTATCCGAAGGGCCTCATCCAGGACTGGTCCACCGCGACCGTCGAGTCCATCGATGCGCTCATCGAGCAGGCGAAGAAGAACTTCGCCGAGAAAGTCCATCTCGAGATCGACATGGCCAAAGCGCTGGATGACGCCGACGTCGTCATCGAGTCCATGTCCGAGAATCCGGAAGCCAAGATCGGCGTCTACACCGCCGCGAAAGATCTGCTTCCCGAGAAGACCCTTCTCTTCACCAACTCCTCCACCATGCTGCCCAGCACCTTTGCGGAGTACACCGGCCGTCCGGAGAAATACTGCGCCCTCCATTTCGCGAACTCCATCTGGAAACAGAACACCGCGGAAGTCATGGGCCATGCGGGCACTGCCCCCGAGACCTTCCAGGCAGCCGTCGAGTTCGCCAAAGAGATCAACATGATCCCGCTGGAAGTCCTCAAAGAGCAGCCCGGTTACATCCTGAACTCCATGCTGGTCCCGTTCCTGACCGCGGCACAGGCTCTCTACGGCGGCGGAGTCGCTGACTTCACCACCATCGACAAGACCTGGGAGCTCGCCACCGGCGCACCCATGGGCCCGTTCAAGATCCTCGACATCGTCGGCCTCGAGACCGCCTACAACATCAACCAGATGAAACCCGATGTCAACGACCCGAACTCCGCCTCCTACGTCATCTCCAAGATCCTCAAGGAGAAGATCGACAAGGGCGAAGTCGGCATCAACGCCGGCAAGGGCTTCTACGACTACACGAAGTGATCGCTGCCCCGCAGTATCCACAATAAATCAAAAAAACCGGGCTTCCCGTTTGGGAAGTCCGGTTTTGTGTTTGGTTCGCGATCTACTTCTGGTCGAAGAACGCGTACATCGCCTGGTACGTCGAGTAGAGGTCCAGCTTCGAGATGATCTCGTAGGGAGCATGCATGGAGAGCACGGGGGTGCCGATGTCGATGACGTCGATATCGAGCGCCGCGAGGTACATGGCGACCGTTCCGCCGCCGCCCGCGTCGACCTTGCCGAGTTCGCCGGTCTGCCAGACGATGCCCCGGTCGTCGAGGAGTTTGCGGACCTTGCCGAAGAACTCCGCCGTGGCGTCCGAGGTGGAGTACTTGCCGCGGGAGCCCGTGTACTTGCAGATGCAGACGCCCTTCGAGATGTAGGACGCGTTGTTCGCCTCCATCGGTTCCGGGTAGGTCGGGTCCATGCCGGCGGTGACGTCGGCGGACAGACACTCGGACGCGGAGAGGATGTCGTGGCCGGGGATGCCGGCGTTCTCGCCGAGGTCCTCGACGAAATATTTGAAGTAGGAGGAGTTGAGGCCGGTGTTGCCGTCGGAACCGATCTCCTCTTTGTCGGTCAGGATGGTGACGACGGTGTAAGCAGGCGCCTCCACTTCAAAGTTCGCCATGGCGGCGGGGTAGCTGCAGACCTTGTCGTCGTGGCCGTAAGCGGCGATGAGCGAGCGGTCGAAGCCGATGTCGCGGGCCTTGAAGGCCGGGACCATCTCGAGTTCCGCCGTCAGGAAGTCTTTCTCGACGATGCCGTACTTCTCGTTCAGGATCTTCATGATGTTGAGCTTCACGAGCTCAGACTCCTCTTCGCCCTTGAACGGCAGGGAGCCGACGAGGACGTTCAGGTCTTCGCCCTTGATGGCGTCGGCGAGCGTGCGCTTCTCCTGCTCTTTCGCGAGGTGCGGCAGGAGGTCGGTGATGACGAACTGCGGGTCGCTCTCGTCCTCGCCGATGTTCACAGTGACAGTCGTCCCGTCGCCCTTGACGAGGACGCCGTGGAGCGACAGCGGGATGGTGGTCCACTGGTACTTCTTGATGCCGCCGTAGTAGTGGGTCTTGAAGAACGCGAGTTCTTCTTTCTCGTAGAGCGGGTTCGGTTTGAGGTCGAGCCGCGGGGAGTCGATATGGGACGCGGCGATGCGCAGGCCCTCGGAGAGCGGCTTTTTGCCGAACACCGTCAGGATGATGCACTTGTTCCGGTTGACGCGGTAGACGCGGTCGCCGGGTTTGTAAGTCTTCGTCTTGTCGAACTCGGTATAGCCTCTCTTCTCGGCCTCCGCCTTGAAGTACGCGGTGATCTCCCGCTCGGTCTTGTAGTTCGACATGAACTCCTTGTAGCCTTCCGCGAAGACGTCGGCCTTCGGGAACAGGTCCTCTTCGACCACAGACGCCATGTGTTTCGGCGCGTAGAAGAGCTCGTCTTTCAGCGCGTTCGCTTTGCTTTTTTCTGCCATAGTTCTCACACTTTCTATTATCGTCCCGCCCCGACGAGGAACGTCAGGGACTGGAGTTTGTTACCGAATCGTTCGCCGATCTTATCGAACAGGTTGTCGAAGAGCGGCACCACGTACGCGTCGACGAACCGGGCGAAGTTCACCCGGAGGCGATGCACGTTCTCGTTTTCCTGTGCCTGTTCTTTCAGCCGTTTTTCATAGACGCCTATGGCCCGCTGGATCTTCTGGACGTAGAAGGCCGTGTCGTCTTTCGGGATCTCGTCGAGGGTCTGCCCGTTCGACGAGTACTTCGCCTGCTCGAGCCAGGAGTGGACGCTGCCGCGCCCCGCGTGGTAGGCGGCCATGGCGGTCGGTACATCGCCGTCGAATTCCTCGAGGAGGAGTTTCAGGAAGTAGGTCCCGTAGTTGATGGCGATGTCCGGCTTGTCGAGGTCCGCGAACGTGAGGGCGGAGCCGAACGTCTCCTTGGTGCGCAGCCACTCGAAGGTCTCTTCGGTGATCTGCATGAGCCCCCGTGCGCCGACCTCCGACCGGGCTTCGGGGTCGAAGTGGCTCTCGACCTGGATGGTCGCGTAGATGAGGGTCTCCGGCACTCCCAGTTCGGCCGAGGCGTCCTCCACGTAGGAGGAGTACTTCACCGGGTAGGTGTACTGGTAAAAGGCCTCCCGCACCGTGAGCACCACCGCCGCGATGATGACGAGGCTCAGGATGAGAGAGAGGATGCCGTGGAAGCAGCCGCAACCGCAGCCACAGCCGTGTTTACGAGTGGACAAAGTGGTTCTCCTTTTGGCGATTTACAACTCGCCTGCAATATGCTGTTCGAACAGTCCGGCGAGCTGGCGGAGCTGGAGTTTCAGGTCGTCGGCCGTGCCGGTGTTCTCGATGACGTAATTCGAATGGGTCCGGAAGAACTCCTCCGGGAGCTGGGCGCTCATGCGCTGGCGGGCCTTCTCCTCCGAGATGCCGTCGCGTTCCATGATGCGTTTGAGGCGCACATCCTCCGGCGCCACGACGGACACGACGAGCGTGCAGCGCTCGTTGAGGCCGGATTCGAAGAGCTGGGAGGCGTCGAGGATGACGCCCTCGTAGCCGTCGAAGAACGCGCCGTTGATCTTTTTGTTGATGAGGCGGATGATCTCGGGGTGCGTGACGCCGTTCAGGAGCTTCGTCTCCTCCGGGGAGGCAAAGGCCCGCTCCGCGAGCAGCGCCCGGTCGAGCGACCCGTCTTCCTTCAGGATGTCGGCGCCGAACACGGCGGCCAGTTCCTGCAGGACGGGAGAGCCCTGTTCCGTCACGAGCCGGGCGATCTCGTCCGCCTTGATGACCTGGTAGCCGAAGTGCCGGAGCCCTTCCGCGACCGGGGTCTTGCCGGCGCCGGGCTGGCCGGTGAGGCCCATGACGATGGCTTTTCTCATAGTAGCAGTTCTTCCTTTAGTCAACTTCAATGATGCGGAATTCCGCCGCCCGCAGGAGACGGTTCATGACCGCGAGGCCGACGCCCTCTGCCGAGGGACAGCGGACAAAGATGTCCGTGACGCCCAGCTCGTCGGCTTTCCGCAGGTCGTCAAAGAGGTGCTCGGCCTGACCGAGGGGATCGTCCTCGGCGCCGAACGGGAGGGTCCGGCATTCGACCAGGGACTCTTCCCCGTCGAAGACCAGGGCCGCGACGGCCGTTTTCCCGTCGATGCCCTCCGCGTCCAGAGCGGCCACCCGCTCCGCGACGACCTTCGCGAACCCCTCCGCGGAGCCGTCCACGATGTAGACCTCCGCCTTCGGGGAGTAGTGTTTGTATTTCATGCCGGGGGACGCGGCGACCGCGCCTTCCGCCAGCTGTCCGAGGACCGCGTCGTCGACTTCGACGTCGCCGAGCACGTCGAAGAGGTCCTCAGGCGTGACCCGGCCGGGCCGCAGGATGCGGGGCACCCGGGTGCACAGGGTCAGGACCGTGGACTCGACGCCCACTTCGCAGGGCCCGCCGTCGACCACCGCGGCGATCTTGCCGTCCATGTCGTGCAGGACATGGGCCGCCGTCGTGGGAGACGGCATGCCGGAGGTGTTGGCGGAAGGCGCCGCCAGCGGCGTCCCGGCCGCTTGGATGATGGCGCGTGCCACCGGATGGGACGGCATGCGGATGGCGACCGTGTCGAGGCCCGCGGAGACTTCATCGGGGATGAGCTCCGACTTCTCGAGGATGACGGTGAGCGGACCGGGCCAGAAAGCCTTCGCGAGGTCTTCGAGGACCGGGGGAACGAAGGCGACCAGGTCGTCGACCTGCGCGAGGTCCGCGATGTGGACGATCAGCGGGTTGTCCATCGGCCGGCCCTTGGCCTTGAAGATGTTCGCGACCGCTTCGCCGTTCAGGGCATCGGCCGCGAGACCGTAGACCGTCTCGGTCGGGATGGCCACCAGTTCACCGTTTCGAAGCAGTTCACCGGCTTTTGCGATATCCTGTTTTTCAGCGTTGAGTTGTAAGGTATTCATAGGAAAATCAAAGTGATATGTGGGAACAGGAACGAACGGCTTATTTGCAGGGGGGAGCAGCGCGATGCTTTAAAAGCGGGCGGGGGTTTGGGTTGGCGCAAAAAAGACGGCGTTACTGTTCCCCCGCAGCCTCGAGCTTGGCAGCGGTGTCTGCCGTGATGAGCGCGTCGATGAGCTCGTCGAGATTGCCGTTCATGATGGCGTCGATCTTGTAGAGCGTCAGGCCGATGCGGTGGTCCGACACGCGTCCCTGCGGGAAGTTGTACGTCCGGATGCGCTCCGACCGGTCGCCGGTGCCCACCTGGGCTCTCCGTGCCGAGTCGATCTCGTCCTTGTGCTTCTGCTGTTCGACTTCGAGGAGCCTGGCCGACAGGATCTTGAGGGCCCGCTCCTTGTTT
>JAZOTY010000006.1:0-2709 GCA_045657845.1 Acutalibacteraceae bacterium
GACGCCAACAAGGCGCTGAAGATCCTGCACGACAACGGCGAAGACGCCTACGTCATCGGGTACATCGCCAAAGGTGAGGAGAAGATCGAATTATGCTGAAGGCGAACATAGCGGTCTTCGTCTCCGGCGGAGGCACGAACCTCCAGGCACTCATCGACGCGCAGGAGAGCGGCGTCATCCACAGCGGCGAGATCAAAGTCGTGGTCTCGAGCCAGAAGGACGCCTACGCTCTGACCCGCGCCGCGAACGCCGGCATCCCCGGTGTGGCGGTCGTCAAGAAGGAGTGCGGCAGTCAGGAAGCCTATGAAGAGGCCCTCATGCAGGTCCTCGGCGAGTACGACATCGACATGATCGTCCTCGCGGGCTACCTCAGCATCCTGTCCGGAAACTTCACGAGCAAGTGGCCGAACCGGATCATCAACGTCCACCCGGCGCTCATCCCGAGCTTCTGCGGCAAAGGCTATTACGGCCTCAAGGTCCACGAGGAAGCCCTGAAGTACGGCGTCAAGGTGAGCGGCGCCACCGTCCACTACGTCAACGAGGTGCCGGACGGGGGACAGATCATTTACCAGAAAGCAGTCGAAGTACAGGACGGCGATACACCGGAAGTGCTTCAGAGACGCATCATGGAGCAGGCGGAGTGGATCCTCCTTCCGAGGGCCACCGAGAAAGTCTGCGCCGATATCGTAAAGGAGAGAGACGAATGAACATCTACTACAAGAAAACGATGGGCGAGACCATCAAGGGCAATGAATATGTCGGCCGCGGCATCGTCATCGGCATGACCGAGGACGCGAAGAAAGCCGCCATTGCATATTTCAACATGGGCCGTTCCGAGAACAGCCGGAACCGCGTCTTCCGCGAAGAGGATGACTCCGAAGTGGTCATCTATCCGTTCGATGAGTCCAAAGTCGAAGATCCCAGCCTCATCATCTACTCTCCGATCAAAAAACTTGAGGATAAGACCATCGTCACGAACGGCGACCAGACCCAGACCATCTACGAATTCCTGCAGGACGGCAAGTGCTTCCACAGAGCGCTCAACACCCGCTGCTTCGAACCGGACGGCCCGAACTGGACGCCCCGCATCTCCGGCATCGTGTACCGGGAGGTCGACGGGTTTGACTACCAGATGAGCATCCTCAAGTCCGGCGACGCGGAGGGCACGGTCTGCAACCGCTTCCTGTTCTCCTACAAGCCGATCGCCGGCCTCGGCCACTTCATCCACACCTATGTGGAAAACGGCGACCCCATCCCGACGTTCCAGGGCGAGCCGGAGCGCGTATCCATCCCGAACGACATCGACGAGTTCTTCAACGACATTTGGGAGAACCTCGACGAAGACAATAAGATCTCGCTGTACGTCCGGTACATCGACCACGCCACCGGTGAGGAAGAGAACCGCCTCGTCAACAAGAACCAGTAAGGAGTGTGCGTCATGAAAGAATTCGAACTCAAGTACGGGTGCAACCCGAACCAGAAACCGTCGAAGATCTACATGAAGGACGGTTCCGACCTTCCCATCGAGATCCTGAACGGCCGTCCCGGCTACATCAACTTCCTCGATGCCTTCAACTCCTGGCAGCTGGTCAAGGAGATCAAAGAGGCCACCGGCATGCCCGCCGCCACCTCGTTCAAGCACGTCAGCCCGACGTCCGCAGCAGTCGGCGTCCCGATGAGCGACGCGCTCAAGAAGGCCTGCTTCGTTGACGACATCGAAGGCCTCGACGACAGCGCCATCGCCACCGCATATGCCCGCGCCCGCGGCACGGACCGTATGTGCTCCTTCGGCGACTGGATCGCCCTCTCCGATGTCTGCGACGTCACCACCGCGAACCTCATCAAGCGCGAAGTGTCCGACGGCATCATCGCTCCCGGTTATGAGCCGGAAGCCCTCGAGATCCTCAAGTCCAAGAAGAAGGGCAACTACAACGTCGTGAAGATCGACCCGAACTACGTCCCGAACCCTCAGGAGACCAAAGACGTCTACGGCGTCACCTTCGAGCAGGGCAGAAACGACTTCAAAGTCACGGACGAGACGTTCGCCAACATCGTCACTGCGAAGAAAGAGCTGCCGGCGGAGGCCAAGAGAGACCTCACCATCGCTCTTCTCACTCTGAAATACACGCAGTCCAACTCCGTCTGCTATGTTGTAGACGGTCAGGCCATCGGCGTCGGTGCCGGACAGCAGTCCCGCATCCACTGCACGCGCCTTGCCGGCGACAAAGCCGACCACTGGCTCCTCCGCCAGACCGAGCAGGTCCTGAACCTCCCGTTCAAGGACAGCGTCGGCCGTCCGGAGAGAGACAACGCCATCGACATCTATCTGTCTGAGGACTATGAAGACGTCATCGGCGACGGCAAATGGGAAGCCCTGTTCACCGAACAGCCGGCTCCGTTCCTCCGCAAAGACCAGAGAGCGTACCTCGCGACCGTGACCGGTGTCTCCATCGGCTCCGACGCGTTCTTCCCGTTCTCGGACAACATCGAGCGCGCCTACAAGTCCGGCGTCTCCTACGTCGCGCAGCCCGGCGGCTCTGTCCGCGATGACCTCGTCATCCAGGCCTGCGACGACATGGGCATGGTCATGGCCTTCACCGGCCTGCGCCTGTTCCACCATTAAGGAGGTCTCGGAATGAAGTTAATGGTCGTTGGTGGCGGCGGAAGAGAGCATGCCATCATCAAGAAACTCAAGGAAAACCCGGACGT
>JAZOTY010000007.1:0-2485 GCA_045657845.1 Acutalibacteraceae bacterium
GGCTTCATAGCTGTAGTCGGCGATGAAGTGAGAGAGAGAGTTGATGCCGGTGGAGTCGAACATGCGGACGAGGGGCTGCCAGTAGGTGCGTCCCATCTGGTAGAAGATGAGGAAGAGGTCCTCCAGCGTGTCGATGCGTTCGGGCGTGAACGCGGTGTCGACCATCTGCTTGTAGTTGTAGTTCATGACGTCATACTTGTCTTTGAAATACCGGTAAAAGGTGGCACGGGAGACACCGGCCTCCAGTACCAGCATGGAGACTGTGACCTTATCGAAACCGACTCTGCCCACCAGTTCGTCGAACGCGTGGAGGATCTGTAAGCGAGTTCTTTCCGGCATTCTGTACAACTCCTTTTTTGCTTATTTCACAATAATAAGACATATCAACATCATTGTATCAGAATGAGACAATGTGTCAACTATGTATCGGGGCGTTCACTCCCGGCCAATTACCAAATTTGATATTATTATAACGGTATAGACCATAGGTATTATTATGATTTTGGGAAGATAAAAAAGGAGGTAATCTATGTTCCGTACACCGCACGAACTCACCGATGGTGAGAAAAAATGTCTGGAACCCTACTGGGAAGAAACCAAGGGGCAGGCGCTCCGAAAGAACCTGATCAAACTGGTTCGGCACATCAACATGTTCAACCCGGTCCCGGATGAGAATTCCTGGGAGTACATTTTCTTCAACCGTCAGCTGAGCGACGCTCAGGTCGATTTCGCGCTGAAGATGAAACACCGCCACCAGTACACCATACCGGAACTGGCCGCGGAAGAGAACATGAGCATCGAAGATACGGCGCAGATGGTCTATGACCTCTGTTACATCGGCCTGCTCGAGTACTGCAACAAACCCGGGGAAGAGGACAAGTGCCAGCTGCCGGTCTTTGCTCCCGGCTCCATGGAGTCCACTGTTATGACCAAAGAGCGGACCGACAAATATCCGGAGACCGCTCCCGCGTTCTTGAACTACGTTCTGGACCTCCAGAAGAAGATCACCTGGGGCGGCTACATGGGCGTCGCGCTCATGCGTGCCATCCCGGTCGAAAAGGCGATCGAGAATGAGACCCGCAAGGTCGACTGGGAAGAGATCTCCTACTGGCTCGACTGGGCGGGCGAGAGCATCGGCGTCGCTCCCTGTGAATGCCGCAAACTCCGCGTCATGTGCGGAGAAGGCACCGCCGACCTCGAAGGCGAATGGTGCATCAACCTTGGCGAGTATGCCGAGAGCTGCATCCGGATGGGCAAGGCCCGCCGCCTGACCCGGGCGGAAGCCGAAGAGAAGCTCAAGAGAGCGGAAGAACTCGGTTATGTCCATCAGCAGTCGAACATCGACGGCTCCCGGTTCTCGCTGTTCATCTGCAACTGCCCGTGGGATACCTGTATGGCGCTCCGCACGGCCTGGTGGACCAGTTCCCCGAACCTGTCCGCTTCGAACTACAAAGCGTCTGTGGACCCGAACAACTGCGTCGCCTGCGGCGGCTGCGTCGAGGTCTGTCCGCAGAACGCGGTCAAACTCGGCCAGAAACTCTGCCAGAAGAATCCGGTCGACATCGCGTCTCCGGTCATCAACGACGACCGGGTGCTCCTGCATCCGAAACACTGGAACGGTCACGACTTCCTGGTGGGCGGCAGAGACAACGTCGTCCCTGAGACCGGTACCGCTCCCTGTAAGACCGACTGCCCGGCCCATATCGCGGTCCAGGGCTACCTGAAAAAAGCCAACGAAGGCAAGTACGACGAAGCGCTTGCTCTCATCAAGAAAGAGAACCCGTTCCCGGCGATGTGCGGACGTGTCTGCGCACGGTTCTGCGAACAGGTCTGTACCCGCGGAGATGTCGACCAGCCGGTCGCCATCGACGAAGTCAAGAAATTCGTGGCCGACCTCGACCTCAAGGCCGAGACCCGCTTTGTCCCCGAGAAGAAATTCAATGAGGGCAAGAAAGTCGCTGTCATCGGTTCCGGTCCCGCCGGCCTGTCCGCCGCTTACTATCTGGCGGTCTGGGGCCACGATGTCACCGTCTTTGAGAAAGAGCCGGTCCCCGGCGGTATGATGACCTTTGGTATGCCGAACTTCCGTCTCGAAAAAGACGTCGTCAACGCGGAGATCGATGTCGTCCGTGAACTGGGCGTCGAGATCAAATGCGGCGTCGAAGTCGGTAAAGACGTCACCATCCAGCAGCTCCGCGACGAAGGCTACAAGGGCTTCTATGTGGCCATCGGCGCACAGGGCGGCCGGAAACTCGGCGTAGCCGGCGAAGACTCCGAAGGCGTCGTCTCCGGCATCGACTTCCTGCGCGATGTCGCGTTCGAGCGGATGCCGAAACTGTCCGGCAATGTCATCGTGGTCGGCGGCGGCAACGTCGCGGTCGACGTCGCACGTACGGCGGTCCGTTACGGCGCAAAGAAAGTCACCATGCTCTGTCTCGAGTCCCGTGAGGAAATGCCCGCGGCAGACGATGAAGTCCTCGAAGCA
>JAZOTY010000008.1:0-2605 GCA_045657845.1 Acutalibacteraceae bacterium
GTCGAAGTTGCCGGACTTACGGTCGTTGAGGAAGGTCTGCCAGTCTTCGACGGAGATGTCCATCGTGATACCGATCTGCGCGAAGTCCTGCTGAAGGGCCTGTGCGACGCCTTCATGGCCGGTGCCTTCGTTGGTCAGGTAGTTGATGTGGAGCGGCGTGCTGGAAGAGAGCTTGCCGTTGTCGTCGAACTCAAAGCCGGCTTCCTTCAGAAGGTTGATGGCTTCTTCCTTGTTGACGTCGACACTGTAATAGCCGTTGGAGGCAGTGTCTTTATAGGTGTAATCGGCGTCACTGACTTTGAACTTGCCGCCGTGGCTGTCGCTCATACCGGTCGGGATGAAGGACGTAGCGGGCTCCTGCTGGGTCTGGCCGATGGTGTCGATGATGTACTGACGGTTGACAAGGAGTGCCAGAGCGCGTCTCATCTTGTTGGCCTGGTCAGGGGTCTTGCCCTTGAACATCTCAGACTTGACGTTGAAACCGACATAGTAGGTACCGAGGTTGTCGATGACGTGGAAGTCGGGCCAGTTCTTGAGGGTCGGGATCTCGCCGTTCGGGACGGTGTCGGCATAGTCAAGGTTGCCGGCCTTGTAAGCGGCGAGGATAGCGGTGTCGTCCGCGGACAGCATGAAGTGCAGTTCGTCGACGGAGACGTTCGCGGCGTCATAGAAGTTCGGGTTCTTGACGTAGACCATGGACTCGTTGTGCTTCCACTCTTTCAGCGTGTAAGCGCCGTTGGAGACGAAGCCTGCCTCGGAAGTCCAGGCGCCGGGGTTGGTCTGCCAGTCGGTCGCGGCTTCGACAGAAGCTTTATGGACAGGCATGTAGACCGGGAACGCAAGAAGGTTCATCATGTACGGGCAGGGAGCGTTCAGCGTGAACTGGATCTGGTCATAGCCGTTGTTCTGGACCATGATCTCGCCCTTGTCGTCCTTCTTGAAGACGTCAAACAGGTAACCGTAGTCAGAAGCGGTGTTCGGGTCAGCCGCGCGCTTCCAGGAGTAGACGAAGTCTTCCGCGGTCAGCGGGTCGCCGTTGGACCATTTCTGCCAGGTCTTCAGGTTGATGGTGTACTGGGTGCCGTCTTCCGAGACGATCGGCATGCCGTCTGCCAGAGCCGGAACGATGTTGTCGTTCGCGTCAGAGGTGTAGAGGCCGACGAACGAGTTGGACGCCAGAGCAGCGCCGTCGACGGAAGAGTTGAGGGCCGGGTCAAGGTGATCGGGCTCAGACGCGAGGTTGATGCGCATGACATCGACCGGCTGTCCGTTCTTCTTCGCGTACATGAAGTACTTGGTGCCGAAAAGGGTGGAGTAGTCGCCGCTGAATTCGGGCTTCTCAAGGTACAGGTCATTGTAGTAGTAGATCGGGATGACCGCACCGGTCTCCATCAGCATGTCTTCTGCCTGATGCATCTTGGCTTCACGGGCCACCAGGTCCGTTTCCTGATAGATGTCCTTGATGAGCTTGTCGTACTCCGACCATTCCGGTGTGTAGGAACCGGACTCATCGGTGTCTTTCTTGGCAGCTCCGCAGCCGGCGAGGACGGTGATCATCATCGCCAAGGCCATCAGCAGAGCAAACCATTTTCTGGTTCTCATTGTGTTTGTTCCTCCTTTTTCTCTCATAGAATTATTAACCTTGATTTATTGTAAGCTGGAACCCTTTCACGACGGGTCATTTGTTCCAGCAGGCAACCATGTGTCCGTTTCCTCTGTCAGTGAGGCTCGGGGCTTCCTGTGCGCACTGTTCGGTCGCGTAGCGGCAGCGGGTCCGGAACGGGCATCCGCTGGGCATGTTGAGCGGGGAGGGTACATCGCCCTCGAGGATGATGCGCTTGTTCGCCTTCGCCTTGATGGGGTCCGGCACGCACACCGCAGACAGCAGGGACAGGGTGTAGGGGTGCATGGGGTTTTCGTTGAGCTCATCGGCGTCCGCGATCTCCACGATACGGCCGAGGTACATGACCGCGATGCGGTCCGAAATGTGGTGGACCACCAGAAGGTCGTGGGCGATGAACAGGTACGTGACTCCGAGCTTCTCCTGGAGCTCTTCGAACATGTTGATGACCTGGGCCTGGATGGAGACGTCCAGCGCCGAGACCGGCTCGTCACAGACGATGAAGGACGGGTGTACAGCCAGGGCGCGGGCAATGCCGATGCGCTGTCTCTGACCGCCGGAGAACTCGTGCGCGTACCGTGTGGCGTGCTCCGCGTTCAGGCCGACCAGATCCATGAGGTGCAGGACCTGTTCTCTGCGGTCCTCCTTGCTCTCGTAGAGGTGGTGGACATCCAGCGGCTCACCGATGATGTCCTCGACCGTCATACGGGGGTTCAGGGAAGAGTAGGGGTCCTGGAAGACCATCTGCATCTCTTTGCGGAGACGGCCGATGTTCTTGCTCGTGACCTCTTCACCCTTGAACCGGAACGTTCCTCCGGTGGGCTCGTACAGGTGCAGGAGCGCCCGTCCGACGGTGGTTTTTCCGCAGCCGGACTCTCCGACGAGGCCCAGCGTCTCACCGGGTTTGATGTTGAAGGAGACTCCGTCGACCGCCTTGAGCGGCGTCTTTTTGAAGAACCCGGTCTTCACGGGGAAGTGCATCTG
>JAZOTY010000009.1:0-2615 GCA_045657845.1 Acutalibacteraceae bacterium
ATGTTCTCGCCTTCGAGGAGGCCGCCCCAGTCGATGCACTGACCGATCGAGGTGATGACGTAGTCCGCTTCCACGGTGATGGTGTCGTTCTCGTCATACTTCGGAGCGAACTTGTGGTTCTCGTCGAAGACGGAGAGGCACTTCTTGAAGACGACGCCGGTGACTTTGCCGTTCTTGTCTTTCAGGAATTCCTTCGGGCCCCAGCCGTTGTTGATGGCGATGTTCTCGGCGAGAGTCTCTTCGACTTCCTCGTCGGAAGCGGGCATGGTCTCGCGGGACTCGAGGCAGAACATCTGGACGTCTTCGCCGCCCAGTCTTGCGGAAGTGCGGGCAGCGTCGACCGCGACGTTACCGCCGCCGACCACGACGACTTTCTTCGGAACGGTGAAGTCTTTCTCACCGTGGACTTTCGCAAGATGATCGATGGCGGAGATGACGCCTTCCGCGTCCTCACCCTCGACGCCGGCTTTTCTGGAGCCCTGGCAGCCGATGGCGATGTAGAAGGCCTTGTAGCCCTGATCTCTCAGTTCCTGGATGGTGACGTCCTTACCGACTTCGACGCCGGTGCGGATCTCGACACCGAGCTCACGGATGACGTCGATCTCAGCGGCGACGACGTCCTTCTGGAGTTTGTAGGACGGGATGCCGTAGACCATCATACCGCCGGGTTCGTCATGTTTCTCGAAGACGGTGGGTTTGTAACCCTTGGTGGCCAGGTAGTTGGCAGCAGACAGACCTGCGGGACCGGCGCCGATGATGGCGATCTTCTCGCCCCATTCGGTGTACTGGTTGGAAGTCAGGACGATCTCGGGGATGAAGCGGGTCTCTTCGAAGAGGTCGCGCTGAGCGATGAACTTCTTGACTTCGTCGATGGAGACGGCTTCATCGATGGTGCCGCGGGTACAGGCTTCTTCGCACTTGCGGTTGCAGACACGACCGCAGACTGCCGGGAACGGGTTCTCTCTCTTGATGAGCTCGAGGGCCTCGTCGTAACGGCCTTCCTTGGCCATCTGCAGGTAACCCTGGATGGCGATGTGCGCCGGGCAGGCGGACTTACAGGGAGCGGTACCGGTCTCGTAGCACTCTTCCCGGTTCTCGTCTCTGTAGTTCGGGGTCCAGCGATCTTTGAGCCAGATGTGATCGGCGGGATCGTCACGGAACTCATAGGTCTGCTCGGAACCGTCTTTGCACTTCAGCTTCTGACCGAGTTTGACGGCGCCGGCCGGGCAGTACTCGACGCAGCGGCCGCAGGCCACACAGTTCTGCGGGTTGACTTTCGCGGTATAAGCGGAAGCGGACAGGTTCGGAGTGTTGAACAGCATGGAGGTACGAAGCGCGTTACAGATCTTGACGTCGCAGTTGCAAAGAGCAAAGATCTTGTCGGAACCGTCGATGTTGGTCGTCTGATGGACGAAACCGTTGTCTTCAGCGACCTTCAGGATACGCATGACTTCGTCTCTGTCGATGTAGTGGCCGGGCTTCTTGGACTGGACCATGTAGTCCGCCATGTCGCCAACCGCGATACACCAGTGGTTCGGGTCGTCGGCGCAGCCGACGCCGCGCTCGTGGCGCTCATTCCGGCAGGAGCACGGAGAGACAGCATATTTGCCGTCATATTTGTCGAGCCAGTAGGAAATGTGTTCGATGTCGACCGAGGTGTTCTCGGATTCGATGGCCTTCTCGACGGGGATGACGTGCATGCCGACACCGGCGCCGCCTTCGGGGATCATCTGAGTCAGACCCATGGCGCCAACGCCCATCATAGCGCCGTCGAACGGCTGATAGGTCATGAGCTCAAAGTGCTCGGCCAGTTCCGGATATTCCTCATACCACTCGGGATGCTCGTTGAGCATTTCGGAGATACCGGGGACGAAGGATTTGATGGAGTACTTCTTGACCTTCTCCGGGTTCTCGCGGTCCCACTCGGTGACACCGAGATAGCACATCTCTTCGAGGACGTCTTCGAGGTGAAGCTTGTCGGTCTCGGTCTTGCAGCCCATCAGAGTGGCGATCTCGTCAAGAGTCTTCGGCTTGCGCCATTCCATCTTGAGGGCGATCTGCGCCATCTCATCGGTGGCGACGGCTTCGATACCGATGGTATCGTAGTCGTGAGGACCGGCTTTCCGACGGACATGCGTGATCATGTTGGTCCAGTCCAGAACGCTCTGGAGCGGAGTGTCAGAACCGTAGGTCTCGATACGCCCGCCCAGCATCTGGGCCGCAGTGAACTTTCTTTGTTCCTTTTTCTTCGGAATGTTAGGCATAATTTCCCTCCCAAAACAAATTTGAATCGATCAATACCTTATGAATATAAATTCACACTTTAATTTTAGTGTGACATTGTCACAGTTTCAACAAGATTACCTGTGGCTAACTTAGGTTTATGACATGTCACAAAAACGATATCTTGTGCCATGTCAAAATGTATAGTATAATTTCACCGTGGTCTGTGGTACAACCAGATCCAGAACAGACCAGACTTCAGTTTGTTGGAAAAGAGCGACGATTCTTATGAAACTTGAACAACTCACAGCGCCCTCGCTCCGGGACCTGTTCGTCAAGACCATCCAGGATGCCATCATCGCCGGAGAGCTCCAGATCGGCGAGGTCCTCCC
>JAZOTY010000010.1:0-13381 GCA_045657845.1 Acutalibacteraceae bacterium
AAGACCACGACCCTGCGCGTCATCGCGGAGTCCTTCTCGAATGCCGGTGTCCCCGTGTTCCTCGCGGACGCCAAAGGCGACCTCGCCACCCTCTGCCAGCCCGGCACCATGGTCGAGCCGGTCCAGAAGCGCATGGACGAGATGGGACTTGCCGCGGACGGATTCCAGTTCCAGAGCTATCCCGTCACGTTCTGGGACGTCTACCAGGAAATGGGTCTGCCGCTGCGCGCCACGGTCTCTGAAGTCGGCCCGCTCCTCCTCTCCCGCATCCTCGGGCTCAACGACACCCAGGCCGCCATCATGCAGATCATCTTCAAGATCGCCGATGACGAGGGCATCCTCCTCATCGACTCCAAGGACCTGCGCTCCATGCTGACCTATGTCGGCGAGAACGCAAAAGACTATGCACTGAGTTACGGCAACATCGCGAAGCAGTCCCTGACCTCCATCATCCGCGCGGTCATCGCGCTCGAGGCCGAGGGCGGCGACCAGTTCTTCGGCGAGCCCGCCCTCGACATCCACGACTGGCTTGCGACCGACGCGTCCGGCAAGGGCAAGATCAACATCCTCGACTGCCAGAAGCTCATGAACAACCCGACCATGTATTCCACCTTCATGCTGTGGATGATGTCCGAGCTCTATGAGACCCTTCCCGAAGTCGGCGACCCCGAGAAACCGAAGATCGTCTTCTTCTTCGATGAAGCGCACATGCTCTTCGACGACGCCTCCAAGGAACTGCTCCAGAAGATCGAGCAGGTCGTCAAACTCATCCGTTCCAAGGGTGTCGGCATCTACTTCATCACCCAGAACCCCGCGGACATCCCGGACGGCGTCCTCGCGCAGCTCGGCAACAAAGTCCAGCACGCCCTTCACGCCTACACTCCGGCGGAGCAGAAGAAGGCCCGCGCCGCTTCCGACTCCTTCCGTGTGAACCCGGCGTTCGACACCTACGAGACCCTGCTCGCCATGGGCACCGGTGAGGCGCTCATCTCCGTCCTCGACGAGAGCGGCGTCCCGACCCTCGTCCAGAAGTGCAAGATCCTCCCGCCGCAGAGCCTCATGGGCACCCTCGACAACGCGGTCCGCTCCTCTCTCATCCAGGGCGACGCCCTGAACGCGAAGTACGGCGCCTATGTCGACAACGATTCCGCGTTCGAATTCCTGCAGAGAAAGAACCTGGCCGACGCCGAGGCGATCGAAGCCGAGAAGCTCGCGAAACAGGCTGCCAAAGAAGCGGAGAGAGCCGAAGCCGCGGCCGAGAAGGCCCGCCAGAAGGCCGAGGCCGACGCCGTCAAGGCGGCGGAACGCGAAGCTGCCGCCGCTGAAAAAGCCAGGCTGAAAGCGGAAGCCGACGCCGAGAAGGCCCGCCAGAAAGAGCTCGAAAAGGCGGAAAAAGAAGCACAGAGAGAGCAGGAAAAGAAAGAGAAAGCCCGTCAGCAGAGCATCAAGAATGTCGCGAAATCCGGCAGCTCCACCATCGGCCGCGAGATCGGCCAGACGGTCGGCAAAGCCATCGCCGGCGACTTCGGCAAGAAGCTCGGCGGCAACCTGGGCGCGTCCCTCGGCCGCGGCATCATGGATACCCTGTTCAAGAAATAAATCGCCAAAGGAACTAACATTCCAATGAAACACAAGAGATCCCAGAGGAGCGTGCTCACGCTCCTCTCTCAGTACCGCGGCATCGTCATGGGGTTCGCGGCACTGTCCATCGTCTACTTCCACGAGTGGCAGTACCTGTTCCTGTGGAACGATACCCTGGCACGGGCGGAAGACGTCTTCCACCGGAGCATCATCTTCGGTCCGGACCTCTTCTTCCTGATGTCCGGCATCGGCCTCACGTTCGCCATGCGCAAGTATAAGCTCCTGCCCTTCTGGGGCAAGCGGCTGAAGCGCCTCGCCATCCCGACACTGGTGGCGGCGCTCTGTATGGCGCTGACCTGGCACTGGACCCTCGCGGACTACATCAAAAATGTCACCGGCTGGAACTTCTATGCCCACAGCATCTACTCGTTCCTGTGGTTCATCCCGGCCATCCTGAGCCTGTATGTCGTGTTCCCGCTGTACTGGCATTTCTACTCGCGCGCGAAAAACCAGCTGGTGTTCACGCTGGTCGCCCTCGCGGTCTGGGCCGCTATCTCCTACGGCGGCACTCATCTCTTCCGCCCGGACCTCTACGGCTTCATCAACCGCATCCCCATCTTCCTCACCGGCGTCCAGCTCGGCTGGATGACCCAGCAGGAGAAACTGCCGAAGGAGGAGCGCCGCGGCACGTTCGATCTCGAGCGGAACAAGCCCCTGTTCTGGACCGTCATGGCCGTGTTCTTCGTGGCGGGCGCGCTGCTCAGCTACCTCACGAACCAGAAGGGCCTGCAGCTCGGTGTACCGGACTCCAACTGCCGCATCCCGAACTACCTGCTCAGCGTTTCCCTCACGTTCTTCATCGTGAAGCTCAGCGACATCATCGACCAGAGCGCCGTCGGACACGCCGTCGTCTCGTTCTTCGGGTTCTACGGCCTCATGTCCCTCGAGTTCTACGCCATCCAGGAATGGCTCGGCGGACTCCTGCTGCCCCATCTGCAGCCGCACCTGCCGAACGCCCTCACCAACCTCGTGCTGTTCGCCGTCATCACGGCCGCCGGCTACGCCCTCTGGGCGCTGAACCACTACTTCTGGAAAGGCGCCGACGCGCTGACCCGCCGGTCCGCTGACAAACAGACGCCGGAGAAAGGGCATCGAACATGAACACTTACATCCGCTTCCTCCGCGAGGAGGAAGCGCATTTCATCTACCGGCATCACCTGAAGCGCCACTTCCCCGCCGACGAAGTCAAGCCCTGGAAGAGCATCTCCCGCATGTGGGCGGACGGATGTTACTTCGCCGTCGGGGTCTTCGAGGACTGCGGCGATGTACCGGACGACGCTTCCGACGGCCTCCCGCTCCTGCGGGGCTATGCCTTCTTTGTCGAGTCCCCGGACTGCGATGCCTGTCTGCTCGACTACTATGCCATCCTTCCGGAGTACCGGGACGCCGGCCTCGGCGGGCGCACCCTGCAGCGGCTCGCCGAACTCGTCCGCGGAAAGGGGAAATACATCCTCCTCGAGACCGAGGACCTCGACTTCGCGAAGCGTGAAGAGGAGATCGCCGAGCGAAAACGGCGGGACGCCTTCTACGCCCGCAACGGCTGTGTCAAAACAGACGTCAGGGGCAGGATCTTCACGGTCCGTTACGCCGTCTGGGCACTGGGCCCGGCCGACCCCGACTTCGACACCGTCTGCGCCGACATGAACACCCTCTACCGGCTCATGATCCCGGGCGGGAAGTTCCGGCGGTTCGTCGACATCCATCGAACATAACAAAACAGCCGACCTGAAACAGGTCGGCTGCTTTTTTGTTTTCAGCAGGCTTCATCGTATCCCGAACATGGCCCGGTTATACTTCGCCTTTCGTTCATCGAGCCAGGGGTCCAGGTCCTTGAGACCGTCGACGATGCTCTCCGGCACATCGCTCGACACGAACGGCTGCAGCAGCCGGATACCGTAGGCGATGTACTGCTCGACCACGAAGTCCTTTCCCTTCGACTTGCAGTCGTAGAGGCGGTCGTAGATGCCGCCGTACAGGAACCGCAGCGCGTCCTCCAGCTCGTCCGGCCGGCTCACCTCATCGTATTTCATGAGGTGCAGAAGATCGAACTCGATGCCGGCGTCGATGACCGCCTGGGTAAGCGACCGTTCAAGCAGGATGTCCATGCTCATGCGGAACATCTTCTCGTTGTACATAGCGTAATAGAACTGGATGTAATCGACATAGACCAGTTTGCTGAGCGGGTCCATCGTTTCGAACTCCGGGAGCTCCCGGGCGATCTTCAGCACCGCCTCCATGCTCCGGTCCACGAACCGCGCGACCAGCATCTCTTTTTTCGGAAAATAGTGCTGCACGTGCGACTTGGTGACATAGGCGTTTTTGGCGATGTCGGAATAGGACGTCGCGTCCAGTCCCTTGACCGCGAACAGCTCGAACGCTGTGTCCTGCAGTCGCTCGACTTCCTCTTCGTTTCTGGGTCTTCCCATCTTGCTTTCTCCTTCTGCGGCGATTTACCAGGATAAAGTTTACATGCCATTTTTCTGTTTCGCAAGCGTTTCACGCTCCGATTTTTTATTATACGACCAGCCCGCTTTGTAAATGTTAGACAAACATTCACGGTCGGCTTTCTTCCCGTTTCTTATACGGCGGCATAAAAATGTTTCCTTTCCAAAAAAAGCCGGGGGCATTTTCGGTTTTCGCGTCAATTGTTTGTGGATTTTACCGATTTTATACTTAATCCTGTAGGGATGCAGGAAGGCAAACCTCATACGTCTGAAAACCACTGAAATGAATGGAAAGGAGAAATCCAAATGGCTGCATTTTTAGCGCAGTGGGAATGGATCAAACCCTGGCTCTATGGTGACTACGCCCGTGGCATCATGGAAAAAGCGATCGAAAAACATCCGACCTATTCCCGTACCATCGAAGCCAGCACCCAGGAACTCTACGACAACATGGGGAACTTTTCCTGGGCAGAGCTGAAAGGTACCCTGAACTTCGACAACCCCTTTATCATGCTGAATGACGGTCTCGCCATCTTCCTCTGCCTGTTCGGAGGAATGTTCTGGCTGACGACCTACTGCTTCATCATCTACAAGGGCTTCAAAGACAAGACCGCCGGTATGCCTCTTATGGTCCTCGGCATGAACCTTGCGTGGGAGTTCCTGTACGCATTCGTCTTCGACATCCACATCCCGGCACAGAGGCTCATCAACGCCTTGTGGTTCCTGTTCGACTGTGTCATCGTCTACCTGAAGATAAGGTACGGTCGGGACGAGTTCCACTACACGCTGCCAGGCATGTCCGATAAACTATTCTACCCATATCTGATCGTCGTTGCCGGCTGGGGCTTCGCCTGCGTCCTCGCAGCGCGCTTCGACTGGAACGACCTGATGGGCGCTTATTCCGCCTACATCCAGAACATCTTCATCTCGGCCTGCTTCGTCATGATGCTCTACCGCAAAGGCAGTACGGCAGGACAGAGTATGTACATCGCCATATGCAAGATGATAGGGACCCTGGTCCCGGATATTGCGGGCGCGGTCTGTATGGTCACATACATCGACCGCTTCACCGGTGACGGCACGATCATCTCCCTGATCCACGCTCTGAACCCGACGTTCCGCCCGCTCGCCAAAGTCCTCATCTTCGGCTGCGTCTTCTTCGACATCATGTACATCGTCTGTCTGTACAAGGCCTTCAAGAAAGAGGGCAGAAGACCCTGGACGATCAACAATGAGAAGTACGGCGAGATCCCCGAGAACGTCGTCCTTCCCGATGAAGGCCGCGTCGTCATCAAATAACCCCTGAATCAAACAACATCGTTTGCCTTCCTGCTGATTCGATGTTGGGAACCGACCGTGCCCGCAACAGGCTACACGGCACGGTCGACTTCCCTTTTCCAGGAGGGCATTCATTATGACCGGAGTATTAGCCGCAGGTGAAGGCGCCGCGCTCGCAGGGCTGATCACCTATTTTCTGATCCTGCTCATTCCCGTTCTGTTTTGTATCTTCGGCATCATCGAGATGCGGAAAAAGACGCCCGACGGGAAACGCGTCGGAAAAGCCATGTTCGCGCTCGCCGGCATCGTTCTGCTGGCGATCATCGGCTTCTTCGTCGTCACGGCACTTTTTTAAAACCAAAACCAGTCACATCGACAGCTTTCGGTTTCCGAAAGCTGTTTTTGTTTGCCGTTTCTCAAAAAAAGGGTTGCAATCTGAAATTAGATTGTGTACAATCTATTTGGAAACAGAAAGCGGTGCCCGTGCATCGCCCAAACACCCCCTGAGAACCCGTTCCAAAGGAGGAACCATTATGGCAAGCATTTACGATTTCACCCTCAAGACCGGCCTCGGCGAGGACTTCGATCTCGCCCAGAACAAAGGCAAAGTCATGCTCATCGTCAACACCGCCACCGGCTGCGGCTTCACTCCGCACTATGAGCCCATCGAAGCCATGTACGAGAAGTACCACGACCAGGGCTTCGAAGTCATCGACATCCCCTGCAACCAGTTCAAGGATCAGGCGCCCGGCTCCGACGAAGAGATCGCTTCCTTCTGCCGCATGCGGTACCACACCCAGTTCCCGCAGATGAAGAAGTCCGACGTCAACGGCGAGAACGAACTGCCCCTTTACACGTTCCTGAAGAGCCAGCAAGGCTTCGAGGGCTTCGGCAAAGGCGGCACCGCCCTCATGATGGGCGCCCTCCTCAAGTCCATCGACAAAGACTACAAAAATAACGCCGACATCAAATGGAACTTCACGAAGTTCGTCGTCGACCGCGACGGCAACGTCGTGGCCCGCTTCGAGCCCACCGCCGACATGGCGAAGGTCGAAGAGTGCGTCGCATCCCTGCTGTAAAACAATTTGAGATAAGGAGTCATCACTATGAGCATCGCAATCCGTTATTACACTGAAAGCCACAACACCGAGCGCCTCTGCAAAGCCGCCGGCGACGCCATCGGCGTGGAAGCCCTCACCGTCGACGTCCCGCTGGACGAGCCCGTGGATACTCTCATCCTCGGCTCCTCTCCCTACAAGTTCGCCATCCCGGACGAGGTCAAGGCGTTCCTGGAGGCCAACAAAAACAAGATCGGGACCATCTACCTCATCAGCGCCCCCGCTCTCTGGGAGTCCAGCATGCGGTATGTCAAGCCCTATGTCGAGTCCCTCGGTCTCCGCATCTCCGACAACGACTTCCACTGCTACGGTGAGTTCCTTCGGTTCCACAAAGGCAAACCGGACGAGAAAGACCTCGCCAACTGCGCCGCCTGGGCGAAGAAGACCTTCTGCTGAACGCTGTCAGCAGGACCAACACCATAAAAAAACTCCCTCCGGAAAACCGGAGGGAGTCTTTTTTGTTTGTTAACGGACCTGACCGCTTAGCCGAGTTCCGCGAAGTACTTGATGGTGCGGACCATCTGGCTGGTATAGGAGTTCTCGTTGTCGTACCAGGAAACGACCTGGACTTCATATTTGCCGTCGCCGACTTCGGTGACCATGGTCTGGGTGCTGTCGAAGAGGGAACCGTACTTCATGCCGATGACATCGGAAGAAACGATCGGGTCTTCGTTGTAACCGAAGGACTCGGAAGTGGCAGCCTTCATGGCAGCGTTGATACCGTCAACGGTGATGTCCTTGCCTTCGACGACTGCGAAGAGCAGCGTGGTGGAACCGGTCGGGACCGGGACACGCTGAGCAGCGCCGATGAGTTTGCCGTTCAGTTCGGGAATGACAAGACCGATGGCCTTGGCAGCGCCGGTGCTGTTCGGAACGATGTTGGCAGCGCCTGCGCGGGCTCTTCTCATATCGCCCTTTCTGTGCGGACCGTCGAGGATCATCTGGTCGCCGGTGTAAGCGTGGACGGTGCACATGATACCGGAGACGATCGGGGCGTAATCATTGAGGGCTTTGGCCATGGGAGCGAGGCAGTTGGTGGTGCAGGAAGCAGCGGAGATGATCGTGTCTTCCTTGGTCAGGGTCTCGTTGTTGACACTGTAGACGATGGTGGGAAGGTCGTTGCCTGCGGGAGCAGAGATGACGACTTTCTTGGCGCCAGCGTCGATGTGGGCCTGAGACTTGGCTTTGGAAGTGTAGAAACCGGTGCATTCGAGGACAACGTCAACACCCAGTTCGCCCCACGGAAGTTTGGAAGCGTCCGGCTCGGCATAGATAGTGATCTTGTCGCCGTCGACGGTGATGTAGTTCTCACCGGCTTCGACAGTGTGGAGACCCTCACCGATACGGCCGCAGAAACCGCCCTGAGCGGTGTCATATTTGAGAAGATCTGCAAGCATTGCAGGGTCGGTCAGATCGTTGATCGCGACGACATCATAACCTTCTGCGTCGAACATCTGACGGAAAGCGAGACGGCCGATACGGCCAAATCCGTTAATAGCTACTTTAACCATGGGAAAAACCTCCAATTAAGAAATACATGATTTGCGTTCTGACAAAAATTTGTCAACTGGCACAGTTTCATTATACTTGACCCCACGAATTATTCAAGGGGTTTCGGCCAATCTCGTGCGAATTAAACAGACATCTTTTCCCGCCGTGGAGGCCTTTTTTTGGGCGATTTGCTCAAAGCACTTCCGCACGCACGTTCCCGATCCGCCGGTCTTCGACCTCGGACGCGGTGAAATGGATGTTTTCGAAGTCTGCCTCCGACACGGTCCCGTCTTCCGGGATGCGGTCGAGGAGGGCCATGATGAACCCGCCGATGGTGTCGTATTCCCCTTCGGGGATGTCGATCCCGAGGACTTCCGCCACCTCTTCGATGTCGGTGGTGCCATCGAAGTCGAAGACGTTTTCGGTGATCTGTTCGATCTCCTCCTCTTCCTCTTCGTCGTACTCGTCCCGGATGTTGCCAACGATGGCTTCGAGCAGGTCCTCAAGGGTGATGATGCCGGCGGTCCCGCCGTACTCGTCGACGGCGACGGCGATCTGCGTCCGTTTGTCGTTCATCGTCCGGAACAGCTTGTCGCAGCGCATGGTCTCCGGCACGAAGAACGCCTCCCGCATGACGTCCCGGGCGGACAGCCGCGGCGGGATGCCTTCTCCGACGTAGGTCAGGAGATCTTTGACGTAGACGATGCCGACGATGTCGTCGATCGTTTTATGGTAGACCGGGATGCGGGAATAGCCCTCTTCGATGGCCAGTTCCCGGACCTCGGCGATGGGCGCGTGGTCCGCGACCGCCGTGACGTCGGTGCGGTGGGTCATGAGGTCCGAGACGAAGACGTCGTCGAACTCGAAGATATTGTTGATCATCTCGCGCTGTTCGTCATCGATGGCGCCGGTGTCGCCGGCGGTCTCGACCTGCGAGAGGATCTCGGCCTCGGTGACCGAGTCTTCCGCCTTCATGCGTTCGAGGCCGAAGAGCTTCATGAGCAGGTTCGACACGCCGGAGCAGATGGCCACGGCCGGCCGCTGCAGCGTATAGATGAGCCAGGCGACGCCCGCGAAGCGGGTGATGACGCCGTAGGGGCGCTTCTGTCCGACTTTGCGCGGGATGATGCCGGTGAGCGTGATGAGGATGCCGGCCGAGAGGACCGGGATGATGAGGAGCGCCAGGACAGTGCACCAGACGGCAGGGACGCCGAGGCCGTGCAGCCGGTCCATGAGCGGACGGGCAAAGGCCAGCGTGGCGGTCATGGCGAACAGCGTCGTCATGAGGCTGCTGGTCAGCGAGATGGCGAGGAACACGTCATCTTTGCGGGCGATGAGTTTCTGTACGTTTTTCTTCGGGTGCTCCTGCAGTTCCTCGGCGCGGGAATCGGTCAGCGCGGCGAGGGCAGAGCGCACCAGGTATACGACCTCCTCGATGATGAGGATGGCAACGAGAATGATGATGGCGACCAGATAACCAATAGACCCAGGGTCATCCATGAATGTTTGTCTCCTTCCGGTACGCGATTTATCCGCGTTTTTTCAGTAATTTCATTATATTTACAGAGGAGAATGCTGTCAATTTTCCCGTTTTAGACATTTTTACTTGAAAACGCGCAAAAAGACGCAAAAATCTTGTCAAAAGATTGTCAAGAACCTGTTTGATAAATTCGAATAGGTGTATTATAATTATTACGCGTATACAAATGCTTATTTACCGTAAGCTCTTAATCCCTATACCTTGGAGGCATGTTATGAGCAGAAAACTCAAAACCATGGATGGTAACACTGCTGCCGCGACCGCGTCCTACGCGTTCACGGAAGTCGCTGCCATCTATCCGATCACCCCGTCTTCCACCATGGCCGAGGTCACTGACCAGATGGCCGCAAATGGTGTGAAGAACCTCTTCGGCCAGACCGTCCGTGTCGCCGAACTGCAGTCCGAAGCCGGCGCCGCCGGTGCCGTCCACGGCTCCGTTTCCGCCGGTGCTCTCACCACGACTTACACGGCTTCTCAGGGCCTTCTCCTGATGATCCCGAACATGTACAAGATCGCCGGTGAGCAGACCCCCTGCGTCCTGGACGTCTCCGCCCGCTGCGTCGCGAGCCACGCGCTGAACATCTTCGGCGACCACTCCGACGTCATGGCCTGCCGCCAGACCGGTTTTGCCATGCTTTGCTCCGACACCGTTCAGGAGTGCATGGACCTCGGCGCTGTCGCTCACCTTTCCACCATCAAGGGCCGTGTCCCCTTCATGCATTTCTTCGACGGTTTCCGTACTTCTCACGAGATCCAGAAGATCGAAGTCTGGGACAACGACATGCTCGCAGAGCTCGTCGACTGGGACGCCATCGCATCCTTCCGCCGCGACGCTCTGAACCCGGAGCATCCCGACCAGAGAGGTTCCGCTCAGTCCCCCGAGATCTTCTTCCAGGCACGTGAAGCCTGCAACCCGGCCTACGACAACATCGTCGACGTCACTGAGGACTACATGAAGGCCGTCAACGAGAAGATCGGCACCGACTATCATCTGTTCAACTACTACGGCGCAGAAGATGCCGAGTACGTCATCATCGCCATGGGTTCCGTCAACGGCACCATCCAGGAGTCCGTCGACTACCTCAACGCTCACGGCGCCAAAGTCGGTCTCGTCAAAGTCCATCTTTACAGACCGTTCTCCCAGAAGCATCTTGTTGCCGCTCTCCCGAAGACCGTCAAGAAGATCTCCGTCCTCGACCGCACCAAAGAGCCCGGCTCCTTCGGTGAGCCCCTCTTCCTCGACGTCGTCGCCGCCCTCAAGGGCACCGAGTTCGACGCCGTCCCGGTCTATGCAGGCCGCTTCGGTCTCGGCGGTAAGGACACCACCCCGTCCCACATCATCCCCATCTTTGAAAACATGGAAGCGGATGAGCCGAAAGAGCACTTCACCATCGCCATCCACGACGATGTCACCAACCTGAGCCTGCCCATCGCCCCCGTTCTCGACACGGTCCCGAAGGGCACCTACAGCTGTAAGTTCTGGGGTCTCGGCTCTGACGGTACCGTCGGTGCCAACAAGAACTCCATCAAGATCATCGGTGACCACACCGACAAGAAGGTCCAGGCCTACTTCGCCTATGACTCCAAGAAGTCCGGCGGTATCACCGTATCCCACCTTCGCTTCGGCGACGCCCCCATCAACTCCGCGTACCTCATCAACAGCGCCGACTTCGTGGCCTGCCACAACGAGTCCTACATCGAGCGCTATGACATGGTCCAGGATCTGAAAGACGGCGGCACCTTCCTTCTGAACTGCCTGTGGAAGACCCAGGAAGAGCTCGACGAGCACATCCCCGCGAAGGTCAAGCAGTTCATCGCGAAGCACAACATCCAGTTCTACACCATCGACGCTTCCTCCATCGCACAGGAAGTCGGTCTCGGCAACCGCGTTTCCACCATCCTGCAGTCCGCGTTCTTCAACCTGACGCAGATCATCCCCGGCGACGAAGCGCTCCAGCTCATGAAAGACGCTGCCACCAAGTCCTTCTCCAAGAAGGGTGAGGACATCGTCCGCATGAACCACGAGGCCATCGACAAGGGCTTCACCGCCATGTCGAAAGTCGACGTTCCGGCCGCATGGGCCGACGCCACCGACACCCCGAAGAAACCGCTGTTCGAAGTCAAGGACCCCGAGCTCAAGAAGTTCATGGACAACGTCCTCGTCCCGACCAACGACCAGCACGGCGACGACATCCCCGTCTCCGTCTTCTCCGACTATGTCGAAGGCAAACAGCCCCTCGGCTCCGCCGCTCTCGAGAAACGCGGTGTCTCCCTCTTCGTTCCGGAGTGGCAGCCCGACAAATGTATCCAGTGTAACCAGTGCGCCTATGTCTGCCCGCACGCAGTCATCCGTCCGGTCGCCATGACCGAGGCCGAAGCCGAAGCGGCTCCCGCCTCCACCAAGCTCGTCGACCTGCGCGGCGTTGCCGGCTACAAGTTCGGCATCGTCATCTCCCCGTACGACTGCTCCGGCTGCGGTTCCTGCGCGAACATCTGCCCGGCAGGCGCCAAAGACCCGGCCAGAAAGGCTCTCGTCATGAAGCCCTTCGAGGCTCAGAAGACCGAGCACTTCGCATTCGAATATGCTCAGGGCCTGCCCGAGAAGGCAGAAGTCCTCGAGAAGTTCAAAGACACCACCGTCAAGGGCTCTCAGTTCAAGAAACCGTACCTTGAGTTCTCCGGCGCCTGCGCCGGCTGCGGCGAGACTCCGTATGCGAAGCTCATCACTCAGCTCTACGGCAACAAGATGTACATCGCCAACGCCACCGGCTGCTCCTCCATCTGGGGCAACTCCGCTCCCTCCACCCCGTTCTGCAAAGACGCGGAAGGCAAGGGTCCGGCATGGTCCAACTCCCTGTTCGAGGACAACGCTGAGTTCGGCTACGGCATGATGCTCGCCAACAAGCAGATCCGTGAGCGTCTCCTCGAGAAGGTCGACCAGATCGCCGCTGTCGCTCCGGCCGACGTCAAAGAGAAGGCCCAGGCCTGGATGGAGACCTACAACAACTCCACCGCGAACGCCGCTCCGGCTGCCGAGCTTGCCGCCATCCTCTCCGGCGTGAAGCTGGATGACGCGGAAGCGCAGAAGGCCGCGGAAGACGTCCTCGGCGACAAAGACTACCTCGCCAAGAAGTCCCAGTGGATCTTCGGCGGCGACGGCTGGGCATACGACATCGGTTTCGGCGGCCTCGACCACGTCCTCGCCTCCCATGAAGATGTCAACATCATGGTCTTCGACACCGAAGTTTACTCCAACACCGGCGGACAGGCCTCCAAGTCCACCCGTACCGGTGCCATCGCGAAGTTCGCGGCTTCCGGTAAGACCGTGAAGAAAAAAGACCTCGCCGGCATCGCCATGAGCTACGGTTATGTCTATGTGGCACAGGTCGCCATGGGTGCTGACTACAACCAGACCCTGAAGGCCATCCACGAAGCCGAGAACTATCCGGGTCCGTCCATCATCATCGCCTATGCCCCCTGCATCAACCACGGCATCAAGGGCGGTCTGGCCATCGCCATGACGGAAGAGAAGAGAGCCGTTGCCTCCGGTTACTGGAACCTGTTCCGGTACAACCCGGCCCTCATCGCCGAAGGCAAGAACCCGTTCACCCTCGACAGCAAAGACCCGACCGAGGAATACAAAGACTTCATCATGAACGAAGTCCGGTACTCTTCCCTCAAGCGTTCCTTCCCCGAGAAGGCAGACGCTCTGTTCGATCAGAGTGCCGCCGAAGCGAAAGAACGTCTCGAGTATCTCAAACGTCTCGTTGCGTTGTACGCTCCGGAAGAATAAGTACTTGTCAAAAGTTTTTGGCTGTAATAGAATAATATTAGAAGTGGCGCTGAGTCTTCACTCAGCGCCTTTCTTT
>JAZOTY010000011.1:0-10189 GCA_045657845.1 Acutalibacteraceae bacterium
CCTTCGCAATGGAACGCGCGCCCATTGAGATTGAAATGGAATTCCACGGCTACGAAAATGTCAAGGCAGGCATTGTCCGCTGGCCGATGTCCGTCATCCGACTGAATTCCGATGACAAGAATGCGCTCGTCAACCTCGCAAACAATATTATGATCGCGTGGAGAGGCTATTCCGACCCCGATGCGTTTGTCTTTGCCGAAACCGACGGTGAGCCGCACAACACGATCACGCCGATCGCCCGCAAACGGGACGGCCTCTTTGAACTGGACCTCGCGCTTCGGAACAACATCACGCCCGACGAGTGTCCGCTCGGAGTGTACCACCCGCATGCGGAGTACCACCACATCAAGAAAGAGAACATCGGTCTCATCGAGGTCATGGGCCTCGCCATCCTGCCGGCCCGCCTCAAGACCGAGATGGCGCTTCTGGCAGAGTGCCTGACGGGTGGAAAGAGCATCGAAGACTACCCGGAACTCGCACAGCACGCCGACTGGGCGCGCGACATCGCCGCCAGCCGCACGGACCTCACGAAAGACAATGTCGACGACATCCTGAAAGAGGAGATCGGCCATGTCTTCGTCCACGTCCTCGAAGACGCCGGCGTCTACAAATGCACCGACGAGGGCCGTGCCGCGTTCCGCCGGTTCATCGCCACTCTGTAAACCAAAAAGAAGAAGGCTTCCTCATTCCGAGGAAGCCTTTTTTGTAAAAGTCAGGTTCAAAAGGACGATGGCGCCGAGAACGAGCGCGATGCCGAGGTACCCGTAAAAGTCCGGCAGCTCGTGGAAGACGAGGGCGCCTATGACTGTCGCCGTGACCGGCTCGATGGACGCGGTGATGGAGGCGGTGCCCGGGGATGTCCGTTTGAGGCCGTTCGTATAGAAGATGTAGGGGAGGAGCGAGACCGTGACGGACATGAGGGCGAGAAGCCCGAAGAAGGTCCATGGGTTTCGCCCTGCGGCGATCTGTGCGACGTCCGCCGGGTGCAGGAACGGGATGGCCGTGACTGTCGCGAAGAGGAATGCGTAGGTGGACATCGTCAGGGCACTGTATCCCCGGTTCAGGGCGAGCTGGCTGAAGATGCTGTAGAAGGCATAGCCGAGGGCGGACAGAAGTCCGGTGATGAGCGCTCGAAGCGGGAGCGGGACGGCGTTGCCGATGATGCCGGAGACGAAAACACAGCCGGCGAACGCCATGGCGCAGGCGACGGCTTTCTGCTTTGTGATCTTCTCTTTGAAGAGCACTGCCGAGATCAGCATGACGATGGTGGGCGCCAGGTACAGAAGGATGGCGGCCGTCGACATGGAAGTCGCCTGAATGGTGGAAAAGTAGCACCAGGTAAAGAAGGTCAGGCTGAAGACGCCGGCTCCGAAGAAGATCCACAGGTCTTTGAGTCTGACCCGGAGGGCGTCCCGCCGGAAGAGGGCGCAGTAGAGGAGCATGATGGTGCCGGCGACGGCGACCTTGAAAAAGGTCATCTGCATCGTCGAGAGACCGGTATCGGAAAGCCGGCGGACGAACAGTCCGCTCATGCCCCAGCAGATGCCGGCGAGCAGCACGAACAGGGTGCCGGTCAGGGAGGTTTTCTGTTTCTGGTCCAAACCTCTGTCTCCTTTCATAATGAGTCGTTCTGAGGCGCTATTATACCACATTTTTTGGAAAAGATAGAAGAGTTTCCCGACTCTGTGTATAATGGAGTCAGAAAAGGAAGAGACCGGAAAGGAGAACGCTTATGAATCCCATCGCAAAAACACTGTTCGTCAAAGGAACCCTGCTGAACGTGCAGCCGCTTCGGCTCGCTCAGTATTATCTCAACAAAGACGCATTCGACAAGAAGGAAAGTGTGCCCGGCATCTATGAGCTCTCGGACCTGCCCTATGTGAAGGGCCAGAAAGTGCCGCGGAAGTATCAGGGCAGAAAAGCGGCGATGGGAAAGAAGCGGGAACACCTGCTCGACATCGAATCGCCCACACCGCTCGAAGGGAAGAAACTGAGAAGACCGGAGAAACTGCCGGTCATCATCTCCATTCACGGCGGCGGATACGTCACGAACAACAAAGAGTGCAACCGGCCGCATGCCCAGTACCTTGCGTCGAAGGGCTACAAGGTCGTCAATGCCAACTACACGCTCCAGCCGGAAGCCGAGATGGATGAAGAGATGCGGGATATCCGCGACATCGTCGCCTGGGTCGAACAGCATGCGAACGAATACGGTTTCGACCTCTCCAACGTCTTCATGACCGGAGACTCCTCCGGCGGCCACATGGTCCTTCTCTATGCCGGCCTCCAGAACAGCGAGGCGCTTCAGGAGAAGATCGGCGTCAAAGTGCCGAAGACGAAAGTCAGAGCGACGGCAGCCACCTGCCCGGTGGGTTCCTATGTGGCAGACGACATGGTCAGCAAAGTGTTCCGGAACCTCTCCGGCCGGCTCTATGACGATGAGATGAAACTCGCTTACTCCTACGAGGGGTTTGCCGATGCCACCTACCCTGAGGTATGCATCGTGACGACCGAGACCGACGTCCCCATCCACTATTCCACGAAGGGCATCCACGAGCACCTCGACAAGGTCGGTGCCGCTCATGAGTGGCATGTCTTCGAGGGCAAAGAACACAAGCTCGGCCACGTCTTCAATGTCCTCCACCCGGACTGGGAAGAGAGCATCGAGGCCAACCAGGCCATCCTCGACTTCTTTGAGAAGAAAAAAGTCTGACCCGGTATCCGTAAATCGCGAAAAAAGAAAGCCTTCCCAAATGGGAAGGCTTTTTGCTTAGACTCAGTCGTTGCCGACGCCGAGTTTCAGGAGCTGTGCTTTGTAGAAGACCCGGGTGTCGAGGTCGATGGTGAGGGAGGCGGTGCCCTTCTTCGTGCCGATGACGTCATAGCCTTTGAAGGTGTCGACGATGGCGTAGCCCTGGTTGTGGGCGTTCAGGACGTCGAAGCCCCAGTTGCCGTTTTCGCGGATGACGATGTCATCGTTCTTGAACAGGCCCAGTGATTCCAGCTGGGACTCGTTGGTGGAATTCGGGACCATATCGCTCTCGTCGATGAACCGGACCACTTTGCCCTCTTTCTGCTTGGTGCCGCCGACGATGGGGGAGGCGAAGCAGACGGTGTAGCAGATGTTATAGCGGTCCCGGATGCTCTTCTTGGCCGCGAGCTGCTGGCCGACCATGCCGCCGAGGCTGTGGCCGTAGAAGAAGACGTTGGCGCCCTTCGGGATCTGCTTTTTCATGACCTGTTCAATGCGGTACAGATAGAGACCGGGCAGGTCCTGTCCGGCGAGCTGGGTGTCCAGGAGCCCGTTGTAGCCGCCCTGGATGGTGTTGAAAACGTCCAGTCCGGCGAGGGAGACGACATAGACTTTGACGCCCGCGTCTTTGCTGTCGGTCCGGAAGCAGGCCTCCGCGATGGTGATGGGCCCGAAGATGGTGTTGTTGTAGCCTTCTTCGGTGTACATGGCCATCTGGTCCGCCCGTTTGTAGGTGACGTCGGTTTTGGCCGAAGCGCTGACACCGGCGACACAGGAGACTGTGAGCACCAGGGTGAACAGCAGGGCCATAAGGGTTTTCCTGACTCGTTTCATTGTGTTCCTCCTTATCTGTTGGTCAAACAGTTTTTTCGGTCACTCTCAGTATAAGCCCGGGGTACGGTCGCGATATATCTCTTCTTCCTTTACTTTTACGGCATTGGTTCACTATAATAGATACGGATAAAATGACTCTTGCAAAACAAAGGAGAAATGAACATGAGCATCAAAGACAAAGTCGTCGCTGACGCGGTGGCGCGGGGTGTTGCCGCTTTCACGACGAAGAATTTCCAGAACGTCCCGAGACCTCTGGTCGCCGCGGTCAAGAAGACCCCGGTGCTGGCGGACTTTGTGCGCAAACGCTATGACGTCGACGTCCACACCGTCCCGTCCTTCGACGGCCTCAAGCTGAACGTCACCCGCTTCCACTGCAGGGGCGGCTGCCACTGGGACGGCAAAAACCATGTCATTCTGCTCGTCCACGGATTCCAGGTCCAGCAGGCCATGATGTGGTTCAACCTGCCGTTCTTCCTGCCGCACGGCTATGACTGTGTCACCGTCGACCTGCGGACCGCCGGCCTCTCCGAAGGCGTCGGCATCAACACGATGGGGTACAACGAGTCGAAAGACGTGGCCGAAGTCTGCAAGTGGATCCGCAAAGAGTACGGGGACGACGTCGTCCTTGGCCTCTACGGTCAGTCCATGGGCTCCGCCACCATCATGACCTACTGTTCTCAGGATCCGAATCTCGGGTTCATCATCGAGGACTGCGGCTATGCCAGCCTCAAGGGTACGGTGAAGAACATCCATGACCGGTTCCTGAAGTTCGTCGACTGGGACGATTTCTATAAAAAGGCCGTGAAGTATGCCACCGTCGACGGCGTCACGTATGACGATGTCGAACCCATCGAGTCCGTCCGGAAACTGGACCCGGACGTGCCCATGATGATCCTCCACAGCATCCCCGACGCGTACATCGTCATCGAGAACGCGGACCTCATTTACGAGGCAAAGCGGGGGAAAAAGGAGATCCACAAGTACACGCTGGCCCCTCACTCCGCCTCCTTCTTCATGCACCCGTTCCTCTATAAGAAGGACGTGGACGGGTTCCTGAAGAGCAACGGACTCTCGAGAAAGTAAATCGCGAAAAAAGAAACCTCCGGCTTCTCAGCCGGAGGTATTTTTGACGGGTCTTATTCGATGGGGAATTTCTGGATGTGGTCGATGATGATCTTCGAGACTTCTTCCTCGTTGAACTCCATGAGCCAGTGGCCGCCGTCGACTTCCACGAAGTTGTAGTAGCCCTTCATGAACTGGGCGGTCATCTCGGCGCCGAGGCGGCCGAGGGCGATGTCCTGGTTGCCCCAGATGTAGGTGACAGGCAGCTCGACAGGCTTGTACTCAAAGTCGTTCTTGACGGCGAACATTGCTCTGTACCAGTTGACGGTGGCGGTACGCGCTTCGGGCTGGGAGAAGACGGTCAGATAGTCATCGATGACTTCCTGGCTGAAGCCTTCCCAGTAGTTGCGAAGCCATGCATAGTCGTCTTTCGCCATGGTCTCTTCCGGAACTTTGGGGGTCTGGAAGTCGCGGATGTAGAAGCTCTTTGCCTTCTGGTCCTCATCGTTCATCATGGCATACATGAACGCGGGAGTATATGGAGTAGACATGCCGACATAGGCCTGGATGCGCTCCGGATAGTTGTTGACGACAGCCCAGCCGACGGAGCCGCCCCAGTCGTGACCGACCAGGTAGAACTTGCCGTCGCAGCCCAGCTCTTCGGCGAAGCCGATGACGTCGTCTGCCAGGACGCCGACGGAATAGGGCTCAAGGCCTTCCGGGCGGGCGCCGTCAGAATAACCTCTCTGGTTCGGAGCGACTGCTCTGTAACCGAGGTCAGCAAGTTTCGAAAGCAGAGGCTCCCAGATGATGGAAGTCTCGGGGAAGCCGTGAAGCAAAAGGACCAGAGGACCGTCGTTGTCGAGGCCGGCATAGCGGCACAGGTACTCATATCCGTTCGCTTTCAGTAAGCCTTTTCCTACAGTTGCCATAAATCGTTTCCTCCTTTGGTAACAAAGATATTTACATCTCTTTCATCATAACATTCCGGCTTTGACGTTGTCATCAAAAACAGTGCAATGACAAGGATTTCCATACATGGCCTTTGTCGAAAAAAACTCCGGGCCGTTTGGCTCGGAGTTTTTGTTTGGCTGCGCGATTTACCGGATGAAGAAGATGCTCATCGCGATGATGAACTGGGCGATGTAATAGGTCGCGTGGTTCGTGATGACATCGATGGGACGGTCCTTGCCGGTCGAGAAGTACGTGCCGGAGAGGATGAGGTCCGAGATGGCGAAGAACACGCCGCCGATGAACATGAGGTTCAGCGTCCAGTACTCGAAGTGGTTATAGAGGGCCAGAGAGCCGGCGAGGAGCGTCATGCCAAAGAGGATGGCACCGTAGATGCCGGTGATGGCCTTGAACTTGCCGTACTCCATCTTCATGACCGGGGCGAGGGCCAGGTTGCCGGCGCCCACCGCACAGGCGATGAGGAGGGGCAGGATGATATAGAGGATGGGGACACCCTTGCCGTACTGCCAGATGAGGCCGATGATGAAGAGGATGTGGCCCGCGGCAAACGCATAGAAGCCGGCGAAGGTGTAGATGTCATTTTCTTTCGGGTAGACGAATTTGAGGTCCAGCCAGATGTCCCCGAGGAGACCGCACAGAAGGCCGATCAGCAGGAACGGGGCGAACTTCGCATGAACGGCGCCATCGGGGATGAGGCTCCATGCGACGGCGGCCACAGACATGAACAGGACCGAGACAGACGATTTGATCATCGCCGCTTTGGTGGATTTCTCCTTTACGCGTTCGATAAGGAACCAGCAGAGGTCGAGGGCGCCAAGGACTAACAGGATGATGAGTAGTACCATAGTTTTCCCTTCTTTCACATTTCACAGTTTCACTTTTTGTACGGACGACATTTTGTTCGAACATCCTACAATTCCATGATAAAGAAAAGTCCTGTTCTGTTTCAAGAGACAGGAGTATAATTAACACATAGGAAATGGATTCGTCAAAAGAAAGTGAGGAGGCCCCATGATCACACCGGCACAACTGGCACTGAAAGCGCTCTGGAAAGGCATCGAGATCGGTGACAACTCCAACTATTCCAAAAAGGAATACCCGACCGATTCGGTCGAATACAAGGACATCCCGTACATCGCCGACGGGAACAGCTACCACCTGCTCGACGTCTATGTCCCGCAGCAGTGGGACAGGGACGGGGAGAAGCACCCGGTCATCATCGACATCCACGGGGGCGGCTGGTACTACGGCACCAAGGAACTGAACCGGTTCTTCTGTCTGCACCTCGCCCGCAAGGGCTTCATCGTCTTCAACATGAGCTACCGGCTCGCTCCGGAAGCCACCTGGATCGACCAGGTGCAGGACTGCGTGGCGGCGCTCAAATACATCTCCGAGCACATGGCAGAGTACGGCGGCGATGCATCGAACGTCTTCCTGACCGGCGACTCGGCAGGCGGCAACCTCTCGAGTGTCTGCGCCGGCATTTGCACGAGCAAGGTCATGCAGAACGCCTTCGATGTGGAGGACCCGGGTCTCTCGATCAAGGCGATCGGACTCACGTCTCCCGCGACATACCTCGACCCGAGCGCGGGCGCCGTCTGGAAGTTCTACTTCAACAGCTTCAACAAGGACTTTGAGAAAGAGGCCTGGTACCCGTATCTGAACTTCGACAGTACCGTCGAGGTCTGCGGCAAGGCTTACCCGCCGACGCACATCGTCACGAGTGTGGCCGACATCGTCCACAGCGCCGGCGTGCGGACTCATAAAACGCTGAAGAAGGCAGGCATCCCCGTCGAACTCAACGACTCGAAAAACCCGAAACTCATGCACGTGTACATGGTCACCGGCGCGGACCTTCCCGAAGGCCAGGCCGCCATCGACGGCATGACGGACTTCTTTAAGAAAAACATCAAATAAAAATGGCCTCCCGCATACAAATGCGGGAGGTTTTTTAAGAGAAAACTCCGAGCCGAAAGGCCCGGAGTTTTATTTGCGTTATTCGTACTTCAGAATGGCCTGCAGATTTTGGTGAACTGCTTTGCGCAGGTCAAATTCGCCTTTTGTGGAGCACCACCGCAGGCAGAGACCGATGACCTGATGGACACACAGCTGGTCCAGCTCTTCCGGTGTGAGATCGTTTCGAATGAGCCCGTTTTTCTGACTGTTGGTCAATAGGGGGACACACCATTCATCTTTGATGAAATAAGAGGCCAGGATCCGGTTGCTGTTGAGAGTGCTGTGCAGGAGTTGCCCTGCGAACTCGGGCCCTTCTCCCATAAAAGCGTCCAGCAACATGTCACAAAGCGCCAGATAACGGTCCAGGTCGTTGTCAAATGTGATCAGTTTGGAAAAGAGACTCTCCTGAGTATCCATTTTCTCAATGAAATAGTCTTCGATGATGTCTTCTTTTCCCTGATAGTAATAATAGAAGGTCGTCCGGGTAATGTCAGAAGCTTTGCAGATGTCCACAATGCTGACTTTATCGTACCCCTTCTCTTTGATGAGCCCGACGGCATTATTCATGATTTGGGTTTTTGAGTTGTTAATGGTTGGCTCCATGTTCATTTTCCTATCTGTTTTATTCCACCACGAGCTCATTATAGGGCATTTTGACCAATATTACAAGTGTAATATAGTTGTTTTACACGATTGACACTGCAATAAATCTTTGCAATAATAAAGGTGCAGTATTACAGCTGTAATAGTATATATTTACTAACGTAATGGTGGTGATGTATCAATGAAAAGCTGTATGGGCTACATCCTTGAAGTGGACCTTACAAAGGGAGAAATCAAAAAAACAAAAGTTCCGGAAGAAGTGTACTACAACCTGCTTTCCGGAAAGGGCCTCGGAGCCTGGTACTGTCTGAAGAACATTCCGGCAGGCGCAGACCCCATGGGCCCGGACAACGTCCTCGGCATTGTCAGCGGAGCGCTGACCGGGACGGGCGCCCTTCTGAGCGGGCGCTGGATGCTCGTCGGCAAATCGCCTCTGACCGGCGGATGGGGAGATGCGAACTGTGGTGGTACGTTCTCTCCAGCCATTAAGCACTGCGGCGTGGACGGCATCTTCTTCAAAGGTATTTCAGAAAAACCGGTTTACCTTTATATGGACAACAAGACCTGTGAACTGCGCGATGCTTCGGCGTACTGGGGCCTCGATGCCGTGGAGGCGGAAGAGAAGCTCATCGCCGACCACTTTGACAAGAAAAAACCGGCGGTTGCCGTCATTGGCACAGCGGGGGAGAAGAAGTCCTTCATTGCCGGTGTCTGTAACGAAGGCGGCCGTATTGCGGCCCGCCAGGGCCTCGGCGGTGTCATGGGCAGCAAGAACCTGAAAGCCGTCGTACTGTGTGGCACCAAACCCATTCCCTGCGCGGACCCGAAAGCGGTCAAAGAGCTCAGCAAAGTGTTTGGCGCGAAAGTCAAAAAAGCCGGACTCCCGGATATGGTAAAAGGGACCATGATGGGCATGGGCGGCACTGCCATGGGCAGGATTCCGCTGGGCTATCCGCTCGACGGCTCTCTTTCCAACATGATGCTGAAGACGTGGGGCACTCCCATGAACACCCCCATGGGTACCAAGAGCGGAGACGCTCCCATCAAAAACTGGACGGGCACGCCGAAAGACGTCCCGCACGCGGTCGCGGACTACGATCCGGACATTACGAAAAACAGAGAATTCAGAAAGTACCACTGCTATTCCTGCCCGCTGGGCTGCGGCGGTGTCATTGACATTAAGGACGTGGAAAACGGCGCGTTCCCGCACACGCATAAACCGGAGTACGAGACCATCAACCAGCTCGGCAACCTTCTGCTCAACCGGGACTTCAAGTCCATCTTCTACATGAACGAGCTTCTGAACCGGGCCGGTATGGACTCCATTTCCTGCGGCGGCACCATTGCCTACGCCATTGAGTGCTTTGAAAACGGTCTCATCGACGAGTCTGTCACCGACGGGCTGAAACTGACCTGGGGCAACACGGAAGCCATTGTGGAACTCTGTAAAAAGATGATTGCCCGGGAAGGCTTTGGCGATGTACTGGCGGACGGAAGCCGCGAAGCGGTCAAAAAGCTCGGCAAAGCGACGGAACGCTATGCCATCAACGTCGGCGGCCAGGAAGTGGCGGCCCACGACTCGAGAAACGATGCCGGCCTCGGCGTGGCCTACGCGGTGGAACCGGCACCCGGCAAACATACCGTGGCTATGGACCTTATGTACGGCGCCATGAGCGTCTGGGACATCTGCTCCTGGGCCCCGCCCGTCAAGGTCCATCCGAAGAAAAACGACGCCATGCCGACCAAAGAAAACGCGCTGGCCCACAAGGCCAACGCCTGCTACACCCAGCTCATTGACGGTATGGGAACCTGCTATTACGGTGAAATGATGGGCGTTCACACCATGCACCCCGTCGAATATCTGAATGCGGCCTCCGGCTGGGACCGGGACGGCGATGACTACATGCTCATCGGCGAGCGCATCCAGACCATGCGGCAGATGTTCAATGTTAAGCAGGGAATAAGCCCTGCGGACGTCAAACTGCCGAACCGCATGCTGGGCTATCCGGC
>JAZOTY010000012.1:0-29534 GCA_045657845.1 Acutalibacteraceae bacterium
TCGGCGCCCATGGCGAGGGCGAGGGTCACATGGTAGTCATGGACGATGCCGCCGTCGGAGCAGACCGGGACATAGATGCCGGTCTCTTCAAAGTATTTGTCGCGTGCCGCGCAGACGTCGATGAGAGCAGTGGCCTGGCCGCGACCGATGCCCTTGGTCTCACGGGTGATGCAGATGGAGCCGCCGCCGATGCCGACTTTGACAAAGTCTGCGCCGCAGTCCGCGAGGAAGCGGAAGCCTTCTTCGTCGACAACGTTGCCGGCGCCGCACTTGACGGTGTCGCCGTACTTGCCTTTGATCCATTCCAGAGTGCGTTTCTGCCACTCGGAATAACCTTCTGAGGAGTCAATGCAGAGGACATCTGCGCCGGCTTCGACGAGGGCGGGGACACGCTCTTCATAGTCTCTGGAATTGATGCCGGCACCGACGACATAAGACTTGTGCTCGTCGAGGAGTTCCAGCACGTTTTCATGATGGGAGTCGTAGTCCTTCCGGAACACGAGGTAGGCGAGGTGATCGTTCTCGTCGACCAGGGGAAGGTTGTTCAGCTTGTTTTCCCAGATGATATCGTTGGCATCTTTGAGAGAGGTGGTATCGGGGGCAGTGATGAGCTTTTCACGGGGCGTCATGAACTCTTTGACTTTGGTGGTCGGGTCCATACGCGATACACGGTAATCCCTGGAACCGACGATGCCGAGGAGCTTGCCGTTCGCGGTACCGTCATCGGTGATGGCAACGGTGGAGTGACCGGTGCGCTCTTTCAGAGTCAGGATATCGGCAAGGGTATCGTCCGGAGTCAGGTTGCTCGTGGAGACGATGAAGCCCTTCTTGTAGTTCTTGACGCGGGAGACCATGGCGGCCTCAGACTCGATGGACTGGGAGCCGAAGATGAAGGAGACACCGCCTTCTTTGGCGAGGGCGATTGCCATGGTGTCGTTGGAAACAGCCTGCATGATCGCGGAGACCATGGGGATGTTCAGAGAGATGGCCGGCTCTTCGCCTTTCTTGAACCGGACGAGGGGAGTGCGCAGGTCGACATTGGCCGGGATGCAGTCGCCGGACGAGAAGCCGGGGACAAGAAGATATTCACCAAAAGTTCTGGACGGTTGATCGAAATAGTAAGCCATAAGATACCCCTTTGAAAGTGATGCAAAAACGTGAAAAATTATATTTTAATAATTATAAAATATGCGTCGGAAAAGTCAACAAAGTTTCCGTAAATACCGCGGATAAAAAACAGGAACTCTGAGCGAATCAGGGTTCCTGTTTGGATGTTGTATTTATTTCTTCGCAGCGGTCTTCTTGGCAGCCGGCTTCTTAGCGGCAGTCTTGGTCGCGGCTTTCTTCTCAGCAGCCTTCGGAGCAGCCTTCTTCTCAGCAGCCTTCGGAGCAGCCTTCTTCTCAGCGGCTTTCTTCGGGGCAGCAGCCTTCTTTTCAGCGGCTTTCTTCGGAGCAGCAGCCTTCTTCTCGGCAGCTTTCTTCGGAGCAGCAGCTTTCTTCTCGGCGACTTTCTTCTCAGCGGCCTTCTTCGGAGCGGCAGCCTTCTTGGTCGCGGTCTTCTTCGCGGTCGGCTTCTTGGCAGCAGTCTTCTTCGCGGCCGGCTTCTTGGCAGCCTTTTTCTTCATCCCCAGGACGGCGAGAGCATGCTCGATGTTGCCGTTGACCTCGATGAGGCCGCGGAACATGGCGTCAGGACCATCGAGTTTGCCTGCGAGCAGGTCCTTCAGAGTAGCAGCCGTCGCAGCGATGTTGACGGTGTTGTCCACGTAATCATAGGGTTCCACAGCAAAGTTGCCGCCGATGTTGGCGATGTAGAAGATCCCGCCGCAGTCTTCGTCGGTCATGGTGACCTGCATGGCAAGGTCGGTGGGAAGTTCAGAAGCGTTGCGCTTTTCGAGTTCTTTCTTGAATTCAGCAAATTTCTTTTCGAATGTCATTGATCTAATTCCTCCATTAAAACAACTTGGATACAAAAATATATAGAAATCAGTCAGCCGGGTCGCAGTCCCGGCCGACTGTCGCTGCTAACAGCAGGGTTTACTGGTCACCGGCAGAGATGACCTGTGCGTCGGAGAGACCGCCGGAAGCGGCGTTCAGGCCGGCATTGGTGATGACGGTCTCGGCAGCTTTCTGCATGCGCTTGCCAACGACCTTGACCCAGTGCTCAGAGACTTTGACACCGTCCGCCTTGATGGTGCTCTCGATGTACTTGTCGAACTTGCGGGAAGCCAGGGCCTCACGGACCGTGTTCTTCCAGTTCGGGTCTTTGGACTTGCCGGAGAGGTACATGACGTGGTAACCGTAATCGGTCTTGATGACGCCGGCGTCGCCTTTCTTGCGGCCGTCCGCGAAGCACCAGTTCAGGAAGGGTTCGACATAGTTGGAATCCTTCGTGACGTTCTCATAGAGACCGCCGTTTTCCTTGGAGCCGGTGTCCTCGGTGAGTTTGGTGGCGAGTTCCGCGAAGCTTTCGTCGGTGGCTTTGCCCTTCTGCCACTTGGCAAGGGTGTCATCGGCGAGTTTCTTGGCCTGCGCGTCCGTGTGGCCGGACTCGTTCTCGGTGGCGTCAGAAGCGGCAGCGTCCGAGACCATGAAGAGGATCTGACGGACATTGACCGGGTACTGGTTGTCGCGCTTCATGACGTTCTCCATGCAGTAGACATGGTAGGTAGCGATGCCGTTCTTGTCCTTGACTTCAAAGAGCTTCTTCTCGCCGGACTTGCGGTCCGCGTTGAAGGCCCAGTCGGCAGCTTCTTTGGACACATAGTCGTGGATCGCCGTGTAGTTGGTGTCATCCATCGAAGAGTAGGAAGCGTCGTCTTCCATGAGCTTCTTCTGCTCTTTGTCTTCGGTGGCGTCGTAAGCCATCTGGGTGAAGTTGGAAAGGTTGACCTTCTCGAGGAACGCCTGCGCCTTTTTCTTCAGTTCCGCGTTGGCTTTCTTGATATCTTCCTTGGATGCTTTGTCATCCGCGGAGATGCTGTTGTTGAAGGTGAAGTTGCGGATGTCGACGGTGGTGTAATCTTTCGCGTTCTTGTTGAACTCTTCTTCGATCTCCTCGTCGGTGATGCCCTTGGCCAGTTCCTTCTGCTTGTCTTCCTTATAGCGGTTGACGATGGTCTGCTTCGTGTAGATCTTCTTCAGAAGGGCGGGGCTCATGCCGCGGCCGTAGTTGGTGCGCAGATAAGCGTCAAGGGAATAGGAGTCGTCGTCCGCGTTCTTCTGAAGGCTCTTGACGAACTCGTCGAGGTCTTTCTGCTCGGCTTTCGTGAGTTCATAGCCTTCCTCCAGCGCTTTCTTGTACAGCATGGTGGAGGAGTTGGCTTCCTTCAGAGACTCCTGCTCGAAGAAGTCGGCCCAGGTCGGATGGTCGCCGTACTTCTTGTCGATGGTGAGGCCGGCATCTTCGTTCGGGACGAATTCCTGGTCCGCCGGAGTCTTGGAGTAGTCGTAACCGGTCATCATCTTGCCGGCGCCGGCGCCATAGTACGCACCGTAATACTGGTCATACTGCTGAGACATCTGGTAGTAGTAATTGAAATACATTCTGTTGTAGTACTCGTACTCGGCAACAGAGATGCGGTCTCCTTCAGCTGTCTTCTCGGCAGCAATGGCGCGGTCGAACACACCAAAGAACCCGCAGAGGGCGATGGCGAGCGCCACCAGAACAGCGAGGAGGGGGAGGAGGATGCGGCGAGCCTTCTGACCTTTGGTCATGTTGCGGCGTTTCTTTTCCTTCGCGGCCTGGCGTTCATTGGACTTTTCGATGCTGGCTTTGCGCTTTTCGCGAGCTTCGAGCGCTTTGGCAGCTTTCTTTTCCTTTTTGGCTTTCTGGTCCTGAAGTTTTTTCAGTTCCTTCTCAGCTTTTTTCTCGGTTTTGTTTTCCGTAGCCATTCGACGAAACCTCCTAAAAAAACATTTTATAAATAATACATCAAGCGCGAGCATAGCACAATGTTGAAAATAACGCAACATCTTTGAAGATTTGGGCAAGATTTTCGACAAAATGCCAATATCTAGTGGCGATTTCGGAAAATGAAAAAACAAATCGCCGATTTTTCATCGCAAAGTTGCAAATCGACGTCTTTTTCTGTATTATGTTAGCAGTTTTTCTGAAAGAAGGTTCTCCATGAAAAAATATTCTGAAATGACGCGTGAAGAACTGACGGCCGAAAAGGAGAGACTGCAGGCCCGTTACGACAAGTACATGAAGCAGGGCCTCGACCTGAACATGGCCCGCGGCAAGCCCTCCATCGAACAGGAAGAGGCTTCCATCGAAATGCTCGACATCATCAACTCCCGTTCCAATCTGGCGACGGAGGAGAAGCAGGATGTCCTGAACTACGGCAACCTCATGGGTCTCATCGAGGCGAGACGCCTGTTTTCCGAGATCCTCGACGTACCGGTCGAGAAGATCGTCATCGGCGGCAACTCGAGCCTCAACATGATGTTCGACTACCTCATGCAGTGTTTCGCGATGGGCTCCGGGGAAGCATACGAACCCTGGGTCGTCCAGGGCGGCTGCAAATTCCTGTGCCCGTCTCCCGGCTACGACCGCCATTTCGGCATCGCCGAATACCTCGGTCTCGAACTCATCCCGGTCCCGATGACACCCACCGGACCGGATATGGATATCGTCGAAGAACTTGCAAAAGACCCGAAGGTCAAGGGCATGTTCTGTGTCCCGAAATACGCGAACCCCACCGGTCAGTCCTACTCGGACGAGACGGTCAAACGCATCGCGAAGATGGAGACCGCTCCGGACTTCCGCGTCATCTGGGACAACGCCTATGTCATCCACGACCTCACCGGCCGCCACGATGACGTCCTCGACCTTCTCGACGAGTGCGAGAAAGCGGGCAACCCGGACCGCGCGGTCCTGTTCGCCTCCACGTCCAAAGTCACGTTCCCTGGCGCCGGCATCGCGGTCCTCGCGGCGAACGAAAACAACCTCAAATGGATCCTGAAGCGCATGGACAAACAGACCATCGGCGCCGACAAGATCAACCAGCTGCGTCACGTACGTTTCTTCGCAAACGGCCTCGAAGACGTCAAGGCGCACATGGACAAACTCGCCGGCATCATCACGCCGCACTTCAACGTCGTTCTCTCGACGTTCGAGCGGAAGCTGAAGCCCCGCGACATCTGCTCCTGGACCAACCCGAACGGCGGTTACTTCATCAGTCTCGACTGCATGGAGGGCACGGCCACCCGTGTCTACAACCTCTGCAAGGACTGCGGCGTCACGCTGACCACTGTCGGCGCCACCTGGCCCTACGGAAAAGACCCGAAAGACAGCAATATTCGTATTGCTCCCACATATCCGAGCCTCGAGGAACTGGCCATTGCCACAGACGTTCTGTGCATCGCCATCCGCCTCGCGGCCCTCGAAAAAATTCTGGAGGATTGATGAATCATGGCTCGCAAACTCAGTACGGAAAAGCCGAAGAAAGTCCGCTCTTCCAAGATCGATTCCGGCAACAAGCCGCTCATCGCCGCAGGGATCGGCATCGCGGTCGTGTTCCTGCTGTTCATCATCGGCATGGGCATCCTCGTCACCAGCTTCATCGGACGCTTTGCGCAGGATGACACGTCGACCGGCCAGGTCACGACGATCACTTACTCCATCAAACAGCGCAGCGACTTCCAGAACGGCTATGCCGGCCGCACCTTCGCCGGCAACGTCGGCAGCGCCTATGACCTCTACGGAGAAGAGGGCGCCGCGGAAATGGAAGGCGAGACGACGCTTCCGAAAGTCACCAGCAACTACGGTACCGGTTCCGAATTCGAATACGGCACCATCAAAGGGAACACCTACAAGAGCAAGTTCTCCGGCATCACCTTCGACGCGCCGAACGGCTGGACGCTGAAAGGCGCCTCCAAGAGCACCGTCACTCCGACCTCGGTCCTCGACCTCGATGCCCGCAACTCCACGGGCTCCATGTCCGTCAAACTGCAGTACTTCTCGCTGTCCGGCGGAAACTTCGAGAACAGCGGGGAAGTCCTGAACGCTCTTTATAAACAGGTCGGCGACGACGTCGAAGTGAAAGCCACTTCCAAGAAGATCGCCGGCAACAACTTCACCGGGTTCGCGTTCGACGGCATGAACGGACAGGACGTTGCCCGTTCCGAAGTCCTTGTCACCCAGATCAACGGCTACGCGCTCGTGCTGCAGATCGTTGCCCCGACCCAGAAAGATGTCGACAACATTCTGAAGAACTTCTCGTAAAGGAGGAAGGCCTCATGACCCAGGATACGGAAGGAAAAGTCCAGAAACTGCAGGAAATCATCGATGAGAGCCAGCGCATCGTCTTCTTCGGCGGCGCCGGCGTCTCGACCGAAAGCGGCATCCCGGACTTCCGTTCGGTGGACGGCCTCTACCATCAGAAGTTCAAATACCCGCCGGAAGTCATGCTGAGCCACACGTTCTTCATGCAGAACACCTGGGACTTCTTCGATTTCTACAAAAACCGCGTCATCCCGGCCGACCCCAAGCCCAACGCCGCTCATCGGAAGCTGGCGGAGCTCGAGAAAGCAGGGAAGCTGATCGGCGTCGTTACGCAGAATATCGACGGTCTGCACCAGGCCGCCGGGTCCGAAAAAGTCTATGAACTGCACGGCTCCGTTCTCCGCAATTACTGCATGAACTGCGGAAAATTCTTCGACTACAAGTACATCCTGAACGCCTCCGGCATCCCGGAATGCGACGTCTGCGGCGGCACGGTCAAGCCCGATGTCGTCCTCTACGAGGAAGGCCTCGACAACGACACCGTCGTCGGCGCGGTCAACGCCATTTCGTCCGCCGACACCCTGATCGTCGCGGGCACGTCTCTCGTCGTCTACCCGGCGGCGGGCCTGCTCCAGTACTTCCGCGGCAAATGGCTCGTCCTCATCAATCGCGACCCGACACCCGCCGACTCTTCCGCCAACCTCGTCATCCATGACAAGGTCGGGGAGGTCCTGAGTCAGATCATCGTCCGATAAGAAAGGAAGTCCGTCCATGACGAACTATGTCCGGAATTTCTTTGGCCATCTGCATACGGTCAACACCCACCGGCGTCTCGTCCGGCAGCACTGCTTCAAGGCCGGCATCCCTGTCCAGGGACTGTTCCACGACCTCTCGAAGTACCATCCGGTCGAGTTCCTGGCAGGCGTGAAGTACTATGCCGGCGACCACAGCCCGAACGTCGAAGAACGGCGTAACACGGGCTACAGCGCTGCCTGGCTGCACCACAAGGGACGCAACAAACACCACTTCGAATACTGGTTCGACAACGGCATCGGCGTGTTCGAACTCGTGCCCGTCGAGATGCCGCTCAAGTACGTCAAAGAGATGTTCTGCGACCGGGTCGCCGCCAGCAAAGTCTACTACGGAGACCGCTACGACGACACCGTCCCGCTGCAGTACTTCAGCCGCATGGACTACACGAAGCTCATGGCGCCGAAGACCAACGCGCTGCTCCGGGAGTTGCTCATCATGCTCGCCGAAGAAGGGGAGGACGCCACGTTCGCGTACATCCGCAAACTGAAATAAAAAGAACTCCAGTCGTTTGACTGGAGTTTTTTGTTATTTGACTTCGTGCCGTTCAACGGTGAAGCGTTGTAACTTCACTTTCTCACCGTCACGGATGTTCGCCTTCCGTTTGGCGATGGCGATCTGCTCGTCGACCGTGTCGACGCCCGAGAGGTCCGGGAGCAGCAGGCCCCGCTTCGGAATGAAGCCGCTCGTGCTGACGATGACGCCGTATTTCTTCACGTCGAGGTCTTCCGGTCCGGCGATGTCCTCCGGTTCCGAGAGCACATCGACACTGTAGACGAGGTCCGGCAGTTCGTGGGCCTCGACCCGTGGGAATCTCGGGTCCTCGGTGGCTGCGTTCACGGCGTTCCGGATGATCTCATCGGCCAGAGAATCCTGTGTCGGACCGGTGGTCCCGATGCATCCCCGCAGGGCGCCTTCCTTGTGCAGAGAGACGAAGCATCCGGCCCGTTTGCCCGTCAGTTCGGGCGGCAGTTCCGGGAGCAGTCCCTGTTCGTGGAGAGACTCCGCGGAAGGGGTGATACCTTTCTCGAGATAGGACTCCAGCGTCAGGCGCGCGAGCGTGACATACGCGTCCTCTTTTTCGCGCAGTTCCGCCATTTTTTCGACTTTGGCCAGCTCCTCCTGTTCGAGGAAATTGCGGCTCTCGTCCGGGCCTTCCGGCTCGTAAGTACAGATGCCGTAACCGACGCCGAACGGGCCTTCATGGCTGTATTTTCGGACCTTCACCGCCGTGCGGTCGAAGGCGCCCGCCATCATGACGAACGACCGGTGTCCGCACTCCGCGGCGCGGTCGCAGAAGTCCCCGTCAAACGCGAACAGATCGCCAAACGAGGCGGAGCCCATGACGTCCATGATGCGCTCGTCGTACTCGGGTCCCGCGGCGTCGAATCCGTACGGTCCTTCCTCTTTCAGCTTGTGTGACAGGTCCCCGGAGGCGATGTACACCACGTTCCTTCCGAGGTCCAGCGCCGCCTTCTGGATGAGCATGCCGAGCATGTAATGATAGGAGAGGGGCATGCCGGACAGGCCGATGCGCACGACCTTCGGCAGAGCCGCGCCCTCGGGCAGCGCCTCCCGTACAAAGTGCAGGGGGATGAGCGTCGCGTGGTCGAGGGACGCGTCCCGCTCCCCGGCGATACCTGCCGGGAAGGACAGCTCGTCTGCATAGTCGCAGAGTTTCTGCACGAATGCCTCATCGTAATCGACGGTCATGGACCAGTCGGAGGGTGAGACACCAAATCGCGAAAAGGTACCGGACGCGGAAGCGCCGGGGGAAATATGGAAATAGTCATAGTACATGACCGAATGCGGCGTGGAGATCACAATGGTGTCCGGAGCCAGTTCCGCGACTTTGCGGCCGACTTCCTCATAGGCCCGGACCGTGTCCGCGATGCCCTTTTCTTCGCCTTTTCCGACCTGCGGGATGATGAGCGGCGGGTGGGGGACCATCGCACCGAAAATGATGGACATAAGATGCACCTTCTTTCTGTTTCCATTGTACCATATGTTGCATAATCTGCGGTCTTATCTTATAATATAAAGCTGAATTTTTAGATTTATCTTATTGTAAGCTAGTATTAGCTTAAGTCAGGAGAAACAGAAACCATGTCTCGCAAAAAGTGGACAGTACAAAAACTGAATAAGGACCTTGCGTCCACCATTGCGGAACGGTATTCCATCGACCCGCTGACGGCGCTGCTGTTGACCCAGCGGGGGTTTGACACCTTCGACAAGCTTGATGAGTTCTTTGACGATTCCGAGGAGTGGATCGACCCGTTCCTGCTCCCGGATATGGACAAAGCCGTCGAACGGATCAACGAAGCCATCTTCGGCGGGGAACGCATCTGTGTCTACGGAGACTACGACTGCGACGGCGTCACATCGACGACCATCCTCTATTCCTATCTCGAAGCCCAGGGCGCCGACGTCACGTACATGCTGCCGGAACGGGAACGGGACGGCTACGGCCTCAGCAATCAGGTCGTCGACCGCATCGCCGCGACCGGGACGAAGCTCATCATCACGGTCGACAACGGCATCTCCGCGGTCGAGGAGGCAAAGTACATCCGTGAGAAGGGCATGGAGCTCGTCGTCACCGACCACCATCTCGAGGGCGATGAACTGCCCGACTGTGTCGCGGTCGTCGACCCGCATCGGAACGACCGGGACTGCCCGTTCGAAGAATACGCCGGCTGCGGAGTCGCTCTGAAGCTCTGCTGCGCCATGGAAGGCTCCGATGAGGAAGTCATGCAGGAGTTCGCGGACATCGCCGCGCTCGGCACGGTCGCCGATATGGTCCCGCTCGTCGGGGAAAACCGGAAGATCGTCCTCTACGGGCTCAAACTGCTCAATACCTACCGCAAACCCGGCATCGAGGCCATCCTCGAGAAAGCCGGTCTCTCTGAAAAAACGCTGGACTCCACCAGCATCTCCTTCGGCATCGCGCCCCGCATCAACGCCGCAGGCCGCATGGGGACCGCGGAACGCGCGCTCGACCTGCTCCTCGCGGACGACCCGTACTCCGCGTCCGAGATGGCCGAAGAAGTCAATGTCATGAACACCCAGCGCCACAGTGAAGAGGACAAGATCTTCACCGAGGCCATCACATATCTGCAGGACAACCCGGAAGTGGCCCATCTGCCCATCCTCATCGTCTGCGGAAAAGGCTGGCACGAAGGCGTCCTCGGCATCGTCGCCTCCAAACTGCTGGAGCGCTACCTGCGCCCGGTCATCGTCCTGACGGACAAGGGAGACCTCTGCAAAGGGTCCGCCCGGAGCATCGACGGCTTTTCCATCTATGACGCCATGAACTCCTGCCGGGACATGCTCAACACGTTCGGCGGCCACGAGCTGGCGGCCGGCATGAGCATCAAGACGGAATGGCTCGACGAATTCCGCGACAAGATCAACGAATACGCCTACGAGAACGCGTCCGTCTACCCGGAGACCCGCATCGACTGCAAGCTCAACCCCGCGGGCCTGTCCATGGACGTCCTCGACTCCATCCGCTTGATGGAGCCCTTCGGCACAGGCAACACGAGCCCTGTCTTCGGCCTCTACGGCGTGGTCATCGACAGTGTCCAGGGCATGGGGAACGAAGGCCGCCACAAGCGCCTGACCTTCCACAAGGACGGCGACCGCAACATGGTCAACGGCATCTTCTTCAACCAGCCCGAGTTCCCGTACCAGAGAGGCGATAAAGTCGACCTGGTCGTCACGCTCGGCCGCAATGAATACCGCGGCAATGTCTCTCTGTCCGTCTACATCCGGGACATCCGCCCGGCGGGCAGCGACGACGACGCCATGGCCGCCTCCGAACAGCTCTTCGACAAGATGCTGGCCGGACGCCGTCTGAGCGGGGAAGAGGTCGATCGCCTCACCCCGGACCGCAGCTACTTCGCGGCTCTGTACCGCTATCTCAAAGCCAACGAAGGCGTTCCCTACAGCGCCTACGAATATATCCACGACAAAGTCAACCCCGTCGGGGACGGACCCGCTCCGCTCTGCAGGACCCGCGTCACGCTGATGGCCATGCGGGAGCTCGGGCTCCTCACGACGGACGACGAGGGACGTGTCCACATCCCGGACCAGGACAGCAAAGTCGACCTCTCCGAGGCACCCGTCCTTCAGAAACTGAACGCAACAAGGTGATCCCATGGCAACCGGCAAAACGACAATCAAATACAATGACCGGTTCGACGAACTCCGTCAGCTGATGACGGAGACCTATTCGGAGAAAGAACAGGGCATGGTAGTGAAGGCCTACGAGCTCGCTTCGGAGGCCCATAAAGACCAGCGCCGTTATTCCGGTGAGCCATACATCATGCACCCCGTCGCGGTCGCGCGCATCCTGTTCGACCTCGGCATGGACCACCAGTCCATCATCGCCGCCATCCTGCACGACACGGTCGAAGACACCGACACCACGCTGAACGATATCCGGGATACGTTTGGCGATGAGATCGCCCAGCTCGTCAACGGCGTCACCAAACTCGGTAAAGTCCCGCTGGCAACGTACAAGGAGCAGCAGGCGGAGAACGTCCGCAAAATGCTCATCGCCATGTCGCAGGACATCCGCGTCATCATCATCAAACTCGCCGACCGTCTGCACAACATGCGGACGCTCGAATACATGCGGGAACAGAAGCAGAAGGAAAAGTCCCTCGAGACCCTCGAGATCTACGCGCCCATCGCGCACCGGCTCGGGATCAGCTCCGTCAAGGAGGAACTCGAAGACCTGTCCATCCGCTATCTGGACCCCTACGGCTACAACACCATCGAAGACCTGCTCCGGCACAACGATGAAGTCCACCCGACGCTCATCGCCGACACGGTCGAACGGGTCCGCAACCGCGTCCAGAAGTATATTCCGGAGGCAGAGGTCAGCGGACGGCAGAAAAGCATCTACGGCATCTACCGGAAGATGTTCATCCGCGGGCATTCCTTCGACCAGATCTACGATGTCTATGCCATCCGCATCATCGTCAACTCGGTCGCGGACTGCTACAACGTCCTCGGCATCGTCCACGACATGTACCACTCGCTGCCCGGACGGTTCAAAGACTACATCTCGAACCCCAAGTCCAATATGTACCAGTCACTGCACACGACGGTCATCTCGGAAGAGGGGATCCCGTTCGAAGTCCAGATCCGCACCTGGGAAATGAACTACACGGCGGAGTACGGCATCGCGGCGCACTGGAAGTACAAGATGGGCGTCGAGGGCACCTCGAAGTTCGAGGAGCGCCTCGCCTGGATCCGCCAGCTGCTCGAGAGCCAGCAGGACTCCGACGACGTCGAAGACATCGTCAAGACCATCAAGACCGACTTCGTCCCGGACGACGTGTTCGTCTTCACGCCGAAGGGCGACGTCATCAATATCCCCATGGGCTCCACGGTCATCGACTTTGCCTATGCCATCCATACGCAGGTCGGCCACCACATGAACGGCGCCAAGGTCGACGGCAAGATCGTTCCGCTGGACTACAAGGTCCGCACCGGTCAGATCGTCGAGATCCTCCGTTCTCCGGACCCGAACAAGGGCCCGTCCCGCGACTGGCTGAACATCGTCAAGACGAGCTCCGCCAAATCGAAGATCCGCGCCTGGTTCAAGAAAGAGCGCCGCGCGGAGAACATCGTCGAGGGCAGGAAGATGATCGAGGCCGCTCTGCGCCGCAACAACCTGCATCTGTCCGACGAAGACGTCCAGACCGTCGTCGAAAAATACAAGTCCAAGAAGGGCTTCGAGAACGAAGACGACTTCTATGCCGCCATCGGTTACGGGAGCATCACGGTAGACCACGTCATGCCGACGTTCCGGGAAGAGTACCAGCGCATCGAGAAGAAGCGCAAACTCGAGAAACCGGAAGACGAATTCGCCACGAGCAATCTGCCGAAGATCTCGAACAGCGGCGACGGCATCGTCATCGACGGCGTCGACAACGTCCTCATCAAACTGTCGAAGTGCTGCAACCCGCTGCCCGGAGACTCCGTCATCGGCTTCATCACGAGGGGCCACGGCATCTCCGTCCACAAACGGGACTGCACGAACGTCCCCCAGGACCTCGCGATGGCGCCGGAACCCGAGCGCTGGATCCGCGTCCACTGGTCGGACAACATCAAGGAGAACTTCGAAGCCGGCCTCAACATCCACTGCGACGACGAGATCGGCATGATGGCAAAGATCACCGGCGACCTGGCGGCCATGCACGTCAACATCACCACGATCTCCCTGCACAACAAGGATGATATCTCCACCATCCACATGCGCATCATCGTGTCCAACGTCGACCATCTGAACGACGTCATCGGACACCTTCGAAACATCCACGGCGTCCACGCCGTAGAAAGGACCGGCATCTAATGAAAGCTGTCATCCAGCGGGTCACCTCCGCCAGCGTCGTCGTCGAAGGGGAGACCCTCGGGGCGATCGACCGCGGATTCCTCATCCTGCTCGGCGTCCACGAAGACGACACGGAAAAAGAAGCGGACCTCCTCGCGAAGAAGGTCGCCACGCTCCGCGTCTTCGAAGATGACGACGAGAAGATGAACCTCTCCATGCTCGACTGCGGCTACAGCGCGCTGGTCATCTCCCAGTTCACCCTGCTCGCCAACACGAAGAAAGGGAACCGCCCGTCGTTCATCGCCGCGGCCCGGCCGGACGTCGCCATCCCGCTTTACGAGCGGTTCATGGAGCAGCTGAAGGCCAACGGCGTACAGAACGTCCAGCACGGCGAATTCGGCGCTGACATGGCCGTCAGCCTCGTCAACGACGGACCCGTTACCATTGTCCTCGATACCGACACCTGGAGAAAGTGATATGGATCTGAAACTCACTTATTTCGAACTCGGCATGCTGCCGACGAACACGTTCGTCGGGGTCAACACGGAAACCGGGAACGCGTTTCTGGTGGACCCGGCGGTCTACGATCCCCGCGTCGATGACGCGATGAACGAGCTGGGCGTGAAGAACCTGCAGTACATCCTGCTGACACACGGGCATTTCGACCACATCCTCGGTGTGCCCGGGTTCCTCAAGTCCCACCCCGAAGCGAAGGTCGTCATCCACGCAGAAGATGAGGCGTTCCTGACCGACCCGGTCCTCTCGCATACGGCGATGCACGGACTGAGCCAGGAACCGGTGAACGCGGACATCCTCGTCAAAGAGGGCGACGTCCTGCCGTTCGACGACGTCGAGTTCCGGGTCCTCCATACACCGGGACACACGAGAGGCAGCGTCGTCTATCTGCTGAACGAGCTCATGTTCTGCGGAGACACCCTGTTCCAGATGAGCTGCGGCCGCACCGACTTCCCGGAGAGCGACCCGCCCGCCATGGGGCCTTCGCTGCGAAAGCTCGCCGACCTCGACGGCAACTACCACGTCCTCCCGGGCCACGGCGCCTTCTCCGACCTCGAGTTCGAGAGAGCCAACAATCCTTTCATGAAATGATCATTCAACTCATCAACAATACCTTCTCCTATGAGATGCAGAAGCTGACGATGGCCTTCTTTCCGGACCGGAAAGTCCTCGTCGACCCGGACGAGGTCCCGGAAGGGGAGAACGAGCTCATCACCGTCGCTCTGACGGAAGATCCGCTGACCATCTCTGCCGAATTCCGCAACGATGCGGAAAACCTCCACAGCGTCGCTTCGGAAGCCGTCGAAGAAGGCGACGACCCCGAGCTGGCCGCGGGACGGGTCCTGTACCGCGTCCTGTCCGACGTCACCGGCATCCGGCCCCAGTGGGGTATCCTGACGGGCGTCCGCCCCTCCAAAGTCATGACGAAGCATATCGACGCGGAAGGGGAAGCGGCCGCGAAAGAGTATTTTGTCCATCGCCTCTATACAGACCCGAAGAAAGCGGAACTGGCAGCGGTCGTCTCCAACGCGGAACGCGCCATCATGGACACGACGACCGACGAGTCGATCAGCCTCTATGTCGGCATCCCGTTCTGCACGAGCCGCTGTACGTACTGCAGTTTCGTTTCGGAATCCATCGCGACTCCGAGGGCGAAAAAGCTGTACCCCGCGTACTTCGAAAAGCTCCTGAAAGAGATCGAAGTGACGGGGCAGATCGCGAACGACACGGGAAGAGTGCTCCGGACCGTCTATGTCGGCGGCGGCACGCCTTCCACCCTGAGCGCGGAGCAGACGAAGCAGCTGCTCGACACCATCCGCGCCTCCTTCGACTTCTCCCGCTGCAGCGAACTGACCTTTGAGGCGGGGAGAGCCGACTCCATCACCGAAGAAAAGCTGCGCGCCTGTCTCGACGGCGGGGCAGACCGCATCAGCATCAACCCGCAGACCATGACCGACTCCATCCTGGAGGCCGTCGGCCGCCGGCATACGGTGCAGGACGTCTACGATGTCTTTGCCGCCGCGCGCCGGGTCGGGTTCGAGAATATCAACATGGACCTCATCGCGGGGCTCCCGGGCGATTCGCCGGAGAACTTCGCGCGGTCTCTGCAGGACGTCATCGCCCTGGACCCGGAGTCCGTCACGGTCCACACCTTAGCCTACAAACGCTCTTCCAGCCTCATCCCGACGAAGGAACTCTTCGCGAGAGGGCAGGAGACGTCTCTGATGGTCGACACCGCGAACGAGCGCCTCGCCGCGTCCGGGTACGCGCCGTACTACATGTACCGCCAGACCCGCAGCGTCGGGAACCTCGAGAACGTCGGGTGGGCCAAACCGGGCGCTGAGAGCGCCTACAACGTCTTTATGATGGAAGAGTGTCAAACGGTCTTTGCCTGCGGCGCCGGAGCCGTCACGAAGCTCCTGGTGCCCGGTACGACGGACATCATCCGGGTCTTCAACTACAAGTACCCGTACGAGTACGTCGACCGCTTTGACCAGCTGATCGCCAATAAATCGAAAGTGAGAGCATTCTATGAGTAAGAAAGACAGGACCCAGGGCCAGTCCCTGCTGGGCGGCGCCATGCTGCTGATGATCACCACGATCATCGTCCACGTCATCGGAATCATCTACAAGATCCCCATAACGGCCATTCTGGGCCCCGTCGGCCGCGGCTACTTCACCAACGCCTACGAGATCTACACGCCGCTCTATGCCATCTCCATGGCCGGCCTCCCGGTCGCGCTGTCGAAGATGGTCTCCGAACGCATGGCCACCGGCCGGTACCGCGAAGTCCACGCCGTCCGGAAAGAAGCCCAGAAGCTGTATCTCATCACCGGTATGACCGGCACCCTCATCCTGTGGGCCCTCGCCTGGCCGTATACGCATGCGGCCGTCGGCAGCATCCATACCCCGGAGGCGTTCTGGAGCATCATGATGATCGCCCCGTCCATCCTCTTCGCCTGCATGATGTCCTCGTACCGCGGCTACTACGAAGGCCTGCGGAACATGGCCCCGACCGGGTACTCCCAGGTCTTCGAGACCATCGGCAAACTCGTCTTCGGCCTAATCCTGGCCAAGTGGGTCCAGATCCACGGTCTCAGCCGGTTCGAAGCCGGACTGCCGGTCTACGGCACCGTCTGCAGGACCGGGGAAGAGGCCGCCAGTGCCATCGCGCCCTTCAGCGCCGCGGCCGCCATCCTCGGCGTCACGCTCGGCACCATCCTCGGCCTCATCTATCTCGTCATCCGTCACCACGTCATCGGCGACGGCATCACGCCGCAGATGCTCGAAGGTTCTCCCGAGCCGGAGAACGGCAAGAGCCTGCGCAGCCAGATCATCAAATTCGCCATCCCGGTCGTCACGAGTTCTCTCGTGCTGAACATCACGAACCTCATCGACTCCTGGACCGTCAACAACCGTGTCAAAGCGGCCGTCGACAAGGCTCCGGAGATCTTCCATCAGATGTACCAGGCCGAGCTCGCGATCTCCAACGTCGTCGACAAGGACATCAAGTCCTATCTCTACGGCGCGTACGGCGTCGCTCTCGACTTCCGCAACCTCATCCCGACCATCATCATGACCCTCGGTCTCTCGGCCATCCCGGTCCTCTCCGGCGCCTGGGCGACCAAGGACCATGAAAAGATGCGTTCGTCCATCTCCACCGTCCTCAAGACCGCGACCCTGCTGGCCGTCCCGACCGGCTTCGTCATGGCAGTCCTGGCGGAACCCATCCTGCGGATCCTCTACACCGGGACCAACGCCGAGTCGTCCATTTCCATCTCGGCACCCTTTATCGCGATCTACGGCATCTTTGCCTTACTGCTCTCCATCTCGACCCCGATCACCAATATGCTGCAGGCCATCGGCCGGGCAGACGTCCCGCTGAAAGCGCTGGCGGTCGGCGCCTCCCTGAAGATCCTCTGCGACTTCACACTGTGCGGCATCCCGACCATCAACATCAAAGGCGCGCCCGTCGGCACCATCGTCTGTTACATCTATATCGTCACGCACAACCTGATCGTGCTGCTCCGCCAGACCAAGGTCAAAATCAACTGGAACAGTGTCTTTTTCAAACCGTTTGCCGCCGGCGCACTGTCCGGGGGAGTGGCGTGGGGCATCTACCAGTACTTCATGCATATCCTGCCGGCCGGAGTGCCCGGATCCCGTCTCGCCAATTTCACCTGGGCGACGCTCATCGCCCTCGTCATCTCCATTCTTTCCTGGTTCCTGTTCCTCGGTATCCTCCGAGTTTTGACTCGTCAAGATATAGAATCTTTGCCTAAAGGCAAAAAAATCGCAAAAGTACTTGAAAAATTGCACGTTATCGGCTAATATATTGGAGATGTGAGTCCACAACATCTTGTGGTTGGACTCAACTCACTCAATTAAGCTCTAATGAAAAAATGGAGGATTTTAACATGAATAAGACTGATCTTGTCAATGCTGTTGCAGCAGAAACCGGTTTCACCAAGAAAGACGCTGAAAAAGCAGTCGCTTCCGTCCTGGATCAGATCACCGAGGCTCTCAAGGCCGGTGAAAAAGTCCAGCTTGTCGGCTTCGGTACTTTCGAAGTCCGCAATCGTGCTGCGAAGCAGGGCCACAACCCGAGAACCGGCGAGCCGATGACCGTTCCGGCATCCAAGCTTCCGGCTTTCAAAGCAGGCAAGGCTCTTAAGGACGCTGTCAAATAATCGAATTTAGCGTAGTATTTGGGAGGAACGGTCTCGTTCCTCCCAATTTTCCGTATTGAGGTAACCATATGAGATTAGACAAATATCTGAAAGTCTCCCGGCTCGTCAAGCGCCGCACCGTCGCCAACGAACTCTGCGACGCGAAGCATGTCACGGTCAACGGAAAAGTGGCCCGTGCCTCCTATGACGTGAAGGTGGGGGACGAGATCGAGATCACGATGGGCTCCCGCGTCATCCGTGCCAAAGTGCTGACGGTCGTCGAACACGCTACGAAAGAGACCGCAGGAGAAATGTATCAACTTCTCTGAAATGTTAAAAAAACTATAAGTATTTCTTGCCTTTTTATATCTTTTTATCTTATAATTACGATGATTATGAGATTGGAGAATATGACGCAAAGAAAGGAAGGTCCTCGCGTTGGCAAAGAAAAACAGCAACTCAGTCTATCGCACTAACAAAAGCTTTATCCTGACCCTTGCTACACTTGCTATTCTGGGGTACTTCGTCATTTCCCTTGTATCCCTTCAGTTTCAGATCAATGAAAAAACCAAAGAAGTGGAGACTGCGCGGCAGACTCTCGCCTCGGCTCAGGCAGAGAACGCCGAACTCAAGGAGCTTGCACAGGAAGAGGACGAGAAGACGTACATGGAACGCATCGCCCGTGACGTCCTCGGTTATGTCCTGCCCGGTGAAAGCGTCTATTATGATGTCTCCACCGCCAACTGATGCTGCATAAGAGGAGGCATTTCACGCACGTATGGCACTGGGAGTAGGAGAAATCGTAGAGGGTAGAGTGACCGGGCTGACCAAGTTCGGAGCATTCGTCAGTCTTCCGGAAGAAAAGGTCGGCATGATCCACATTTCGGAAGTGTCCACCACGTACGTCAAAGACATCGGAGATTTTCTGGAAAAGGGACAGACCGTCAAGGTCAAAGTCCTGAGCGTCGACGAGAACGGCAAGATCAGCCTTTCTCTGAAGCAGGTCCCGGAAAATGCCGAAGCTGTCAAAAAAGCGGAGGACGGTCAGAGCGACAACGGGGAACGTCGCGAACGCAAACGTCCCGCGCCGAACGTCTGGCAGGGCCAGAAGTCCCGGTTCGACGACAGCAAAGATCTCACATTCGAAGAGATGATGTCTCAGTTCAAGCAGCAGTCGGATGACAAGCTCACCGACCTCAAGCGCGCGACCGAATCGAAGCACGGCGGCTTTTCCCGCCGGGGCGGAAACAAGCGGTACGGCTGAGCGAAAAAATATGACAACTTGCCGGAGTATCTCTGTATGCTCCGGTTATTTTATGCTATAATACAAGTGTCAGTTGACCTTAAAGGAGGTAACACTATGAAAACTACGATCGTTGGCAGAAAATGCACCCCGAAAGAGTCCTTCAAGGACCACGCCGATAAGAAACTTGCGAAGATCGACAGGTTTTTTGGAGGGGACGGGACCGCAAAGATCACTGCTTCCGTGAATAAGAATAACACCACAACGGTCGAACTCACCGTTCAGAACAACGGCCTGTTCTTCCGCTCTCAGGCGACCGACCCGGACATGACGGCGGCGCTCGATAAATGCGTCGACAACCTCATCCGTCAGATCCGTAAAAATAAGACCAAAGTCGAAAAGAAGATCAAATCCGGCAACTTCGACGCCCTCATCCCGGACGCTCCGGCGGTGGAAGAGGAAGTCGAGTACAAGATCGAACGTCAGAAGAACATCGTCATCAAACCCCAGACCGTCGACGAGGCCATCCTGCAGATGAACCTTCTGGAGCATGACTTCTACCTCTTCGAGAACATCGACACCGGCGACATCAACGTCGTCTACGCCCGGAAAGAAGGCGGCTACGGCCTTCTCGAACCGGAGAAAGAGTGATCTATGAATTTTGTCGTCCCATGTTTGATGGGGGTGGAAAGCCTCATCGCGAACGAGCTCCGGGAGCTCGGGGCGGAAGACGTCCGCGCAGAGAATGCCCGGGTCCTGTTTTCCGGCGATGAACATATCCTCGCCAGAGCCAACATATGTTTACGACACGCGGAAAGAATCCAGATCCTTCTGGGTTCTTTTCATGCTGTCACCTTTGAGGAGCTGTTCCAGGGCGTCAAGGCCCTGCCTCTCGAGGACTGGATCGGCAAAGACGACGCGTTCCCGGTCAAGGGCTATTCGCTGAATTCAAAGCTCTTCAGCGTCCGGGACTGCCAGGCCATCATCAAAAAGGCCATGGTCGAACGCCTCAAGACCGTCTACCAGGTCCCGTGGTTCTCCGAGACCGGAGCCACGTACCAGGTGCAGTTCTCCATCCTGAAGGACGAAGTCACCATCGTCATCGACACGACCGGTTCCGGCCTCCACAAGCGCGGCTACCGGCTCAAGGCGAACGACGCGCCCATCAAGGAGACGCTGGCCGCCTCGCTCGTCGACATCGCCCGTGTCCGGGACTTCCACACGCTGTACGACCCCATGTGCGGGTCCGGCACCATCCTCATCGAGGGCGCTCTGAAGGCGCTGAATATGGCGCCCGGCGTCGATCGCCACTTCCGCGCGGAGACGTTCCGCCAGTTCCCGAAAGAGATCTGGGACGAGGAGAGAGAACGGGCGAGAGGCCTCGTGAACACGGACTGCACGTTCCACGCGTACGGTTCGGACATCGACCCGGAGGTCATCGAGATCGCGAAAGAGAACGCGAAGCGCGCCGGAGTCGCGGACCGCATCACGTTCGAAGTGCGGGACCTCAAAGACTTCGAGCGGAAGACCGACCGCGGCACCGTCATCTGCAACCCGCCCTACGGCGAGCGGCTCATGGAGATCAAAGAGGCGGAAGCCATCTACCGCACCATGGGCGAAGTCTTCCCGCGGGAACGGGGCTGGAGCTACTCGATCATCAGCCCGTCGGAGGACTTTGAGAAGCTCTTCGGACGTAAAGCGGACAAGCGGCGCAAGCTCTACAACGGCATGATCAAATGTCAATATTACATGTACTTTAAATAACCCTCTGACCGCGAGCAATTCGCGAGGTTTTATGGTATACTAACGGACAAGGATTTTTCTTTGTCCGTTATTTTTTCTTTTTAAGGAGTCGATCGCCCCATGGCATCGAAGATGAAGTCATTATACGTTTGCCAGAACTGCGGGTACGAGAACCCGAAATGGTACGGCAAATGTCCCCAGTGCGGGGAATGGGACACCATGCAGGAAGAAGTCCGCGTGGAACAGAAAGGCAGTACCGCTGCGGCCAGAGCCGGCGGACTCGGAGGAGGCACCCGCGGGGTGGCCCAGAAGATCTCCGAGATCCAGACGGTCGGGGAACACCGGTACCATACCGGGCTGTCCGAATTCGACCGCGTCCTCGGAGGCGGCATCGTCAAGGGCTCCGTGGTCCTGCTGTCCGGCGACCCCGGCATCGGCAAGTCCACCATCCTCCTGCAGATCTGTCAGACGCTGGGGGAGGAAGAGACCGTTCTCTACGCCTCCGGCGAGGAGAGCCCGCACCAGATCAAGCTGCGCGCCGACCGTCTGGGCGTCACGTCCGACAACCTCCTGGTGCTCTGTGAGACCGACGTCGAAGTCATCACGGAACAGGTCAACTCGAAGAAACCGGACATCGTCATCATCGACTCCATCCAGACCATGACCCTTTCCGAGCTGTCCTCGTCCGCCGGCTCCATCACCCAGGTTCGGGAATGCACGAACCTGCTGCTCCGCACCGCGAAGAGCCTCGACATCCCGGTCATCATCGTCGGACACGTCAACAAGGACGGCAACATCGCGGGACCCAAGGTACTCGAGCACATCGTCGACACGGTCCTGTACTTCGAAGGCGAGAAGAACTATTCGTACCGCATCCTGCGGGCCGCCAAGAACCGGTTCGGCTCCACCAATGAGATCGGCGTCTTCGAGATGATGGACCAGGGTCTCCGACAGGTCGAGAACCCCTCGAAAATGATGCTGGAAGGCCGTCCGGCGAACTCCAGCGGTTCCTGTGTCGCCTGCGTCATGGAGGGCATGCGGCCCATCCTCGCGGAAGTCCAGGGGCTCGCGACGTCGAGCAACTTCGGCAACCCGCGGCGCATGGCCAACGGCTACGACTTCAACCGGCTCAATGTCATCCTGGCGGTCCTCGAAAAGAGGGGAGGGTACTACTTCTCCAACATGGATGTGTACCTCAACGTCATCGGCGGCATCAAGCTGTTTGAGCCCGCCGCAGACCTGTCCGTCGCACTGTCGCTCGTCTCGTCTCTGAAAGAGGCCGTCGTCCCCGATGACGTCCTCGCGTTCGGCGAGATCGGCCTCGCCGGCGAGATCCGATCCGTCGGGTTCTGCGAACAGCGCGTCAAAGAGGCCATCCGCCTCGGTTTCCATAAGATCATCGTCCCGAAAGACAACCTGCGCCACCTCTCGAAAGAGACCATGGCGGAGGCCGAGATCATCGGCGTCCAATACATTTCACAGGCCTTCCAGGCAGCGCTGTGATTCCAGATAAGAATAAGACCCCGTCAGAGTTCTGCTGTACAGGCAGGCGATCCGACGGGGTCTTATTTTTTTTAGATAGAGATCAGTACTGTTCGACGTCCTGAAGAGCCGCGTAGCCTTCCTCGCCGGTCCGTACTTTGATCACGTTGGCAACATCGTAAACGAAGATCTTACCGTCACCGTAATGACCGGTGTAAAGCACTTTCTTCGCAGTCTCGACCACTGTGTCGACCGGGATCTTCGAGACAACGACTTCCACTTCGATCCGCGGATGCAGATAGATCTCCTGCTCGGCGCCACGATAACGTGTCACACCATGTCTCATACCGCAGCCGAGGACATTCGTGACGGTCATACCGGTGATCCCGATGTCCATAAGAGCATTCTTGAGTTCATCGAGTTTATCCTGCTTGATCACGATGCTGAGCTTGTGGATCGCGACCGGAGTAGAAAGGCCTGTATCACGGGGTACTTTGACCACCTTGACCGGGATCGCAGTCTCGACCGGAACCGGTTCACTCGGGAAACCGGCCAGTTCCGCCGCAACCAGGCGATCCGCCGCATCCAGTTCCGCAGTATTGAGCTGGACTGGAAGACTGACATTGCTGTTGATGGACGGCATAAAGTCTGGATAAGCACTGACAAGACCGTGTTCCGGAATGTCAAGACCGGAAAGTTCTTCTTCACGGCTCACTCGCAGACCGATCGAATGTTTGATGGCAACAAAAAGAACAAATGCTGTACCGGCAGCCCAGGCAGCAGTCACCAGGACACCGAGGAGCTGGACCCCGACAAACTGTCCGCGAGACATACCGGCATCTGCCAGAAACTCACTCGTTGCAAATACAGCGGTAAGTACTGTTCCGACTGCACCGCTGACACCGTGGACGCTGATGGCTCCGACCGGGTCATCGACTTTCAGCTTCGCATCGACCAGTTCCACACTGATCAGCATCGCAAAACTGCTGACAATACCAATGAGTGCTGCCGCCCAGGGGTCCACTGCGTCACAGCCTGCAGTGATACCGACCAGACCGGCAAGCGCGCCGTTCAAAGTAAGCGACACATCGGGTTTCTTATAACGGATCCAGGTATAGATCAAAGCGGTATCTGTGGCAGTTGCAGCGGCAAGGTTCGTATTAAAAAACACCTTGCCGGCAAGTGCCGCGTTATCACCCATCATACTGACTGTGGAACAACCATTGAACCCGAACCAGCAAAACCAGAGGATGAAGACACCCAATGCTGCCAGAGGGATGTTGTGGCCGGGAATGGCACGAGGTTTTCCGTCACTGCTGTATTTTCCGATCCTGGCCCCCAGCAGAGAAGCACCGACCAAAGCGATGACACCACCGGTCATATGGACCGCAGTCGATCCGGCAAAATCGTGGAATCCCATCGCAGAAAGCCATCCTCCGCCCCAGATCCAGTGACCCTCGATCGGATAGATCACGAGACTGATAAATGCGCTGTAAAGACAGTAAGAGCTGAACTTCGTACGTTCTGCCATTGAACCGGACACGATCGTTGCAGACGTTGCGCAGAAAACGGTCTGGAAAATAAAATACGAGAATATGGAAACGCCTTCCGGCAGGGAAGCGGAATAATCTCCCTGTGTGAAAAAGTCGAGCGCTCCAAAAATCGCGGACTGTGAGCCAAACATGATGCCAAACCCGACGACCCAGTAAAGGACGGCTCCGATAGCCAGATCCATCATATTTTTCATAATGATGTTGCCGGCATTCTTTGCTCTCGTAAACCCGGCTTCACACATCGCGAATCCTGCCTGCATAAAAAACACAAGCGCAGCACCGAGGAGGACCCAGGCGTTGTTGAGACCAGAACTCAGCAAAGTGATTACATTGGTATCCATGAGAAATATCATCTCCCTTTTAGACTAAAAAACGGCAGGGAATGGGAGGGAGGCGATCGATCGCACACCTTCGACATCCTTGCCGTATTTTTATAATATGCATTTTTCCTATCTAGATAAAAAAAGAAGAACGACAAAGGCGCTTGTCCTCGAGACGCCGTTGTCGTTCGTTGCGTGTATTTTATTGCCTGATGCAAAATTTGTCAACCCATTTTTCAAAAATAGATATGTTTACATTTTTGATGCATTAGCATCTTGAATTAAAAGAGCCTAATGTGTAAACTATAACAAATATATGAAATCTATTTACCATCCATTTTTCAGGAGGGCATGAATATGTATACAAGTGAAGATGTTTTAACGTTCGTCGAAGAGGAGGACGTCAAGTTCATCCGCCTCGCATTCGTCGACATTTTCGGAAAACAGAAGAACATCGCCATTATGCCGGGTGAACTGAAGCGGGCCTTCGAAGAGGGCATCCCGTTCGCTTCGAGCAGCATCGACGGCTTCAAAGACTATGTCCTGTCCAACCTGTACCTGCAGCCGGACCCGTCGACGCTCTCCATTTTGCCCTGGAGGCCCTCCAACGGCCGCGTCGTGCGCATGTTCTGCAACGTGACTTACCCGGACGGAACTCCCTTTGAGGGCGATTCACGGTCCATTCTGCAGGCCGCCATCGAATACGCGTCGAAGAACGGCGTGAACTGCACGTTCGGCAACGAGAGCGAATTCTACCTGTTCAAGACCGACGACGAGGGGAACCCCACCAAGGAGCCCTTCGATGAGGCCGGTTACCTCGACATCGCGCCCGAGGACAAGGGCGAGAACGTCCGCCGGGAGATCTGCTTCACACTGTCCGACATGGGCATCGTGCCGGAGTCCTCGCACCACGAGGCAGGCCCCGGGCAGAACGAAGTCGACTTCCGTTATTCCGACCCGCTGACCGCGGCGGAAGACGCGCTCACGCTGCGCTCCGTCATCAAGACGATCGCCATGCGCAACGGCCTCTTTGCCGACTTCTCGCCGAAACCGCTCGAAGAACACAGCGGCAACGGCATGCACATCAACATCATGGTCCACGCCATGGACGGGGAAGACAAGCTTCGCGCCTTCATGGCGGGCATCCTCAAGCACATCGAGGAGATCACTTTCTTCCTGAACCCGACGGAGGAATCCTACCGCCGGTTCGGTGAAAAGAAGGCACCGGTCTACATCACCTGGTCGTCCGAGAGCCGGAACCAGCTCATCATGATCCCGGAATGCTCGAAAGAGCGCCGTCATCTGAAGCTCCGTTCGCCGGACTCGGGCTCGAACCCGTACATTGCGTACGCGCTGCTCATCTATGCCGGTTTGGACGGCGTCCTCAATGACATGGACCCGGGCGAGCCCACCAATCTCGACCTCGCTGGCAAGGACCACAGCGAGCTGCGCAAGTTGCCCTTGAGCCTTGACGCCGCCCGCGAAAAAGCACTGGGCTCCGCGTTCGTCCGCGACATCCTCGGCGACGAGTACCTGAAACTCTTCTAAAACTATCTTAAATTCCCCGGAAAGGAGGTGGATGCACGTGAGACAGGAACAGGCTGCCAGTGTCCTGGTCGTCTCGACGACTGACAAAGCCGTCGAATTCTTTCAAAAGATACTGCCAAAAGAACAGTTTTCACCGCTGACGTGCGTCCACTCAGCCGGAGAAGCACAGCGGATGCTCGTCGACCGGAGCGTCGACATCGTCGTCATCAACGCGCCGCTCAAGGACGAGATGGGCACCGAGCTCGCCATCGAGCTGGCCCAGGACCAGAGCTGCGGCGTCATGATGATGGTCAAGAACGACGTCTACGAACAGGTCTCCTACAAAGTGGAAGAGTACGGCGTCCTGACGCTGCCGCGCCCCTGTACCGCCCAGCAGGCGTTCCAGACGATGAAACTCCTCCTGGCGACCCAGCAGAGGCTCAAAGCGCTCGAACAGAAGACCGCGTCTCTCGAAGAGAAGATGAAAGAGATCCGGATCGTGAATCGCGCCAAGGGGCTGCTCATGGAGAACCTCAAGTTCACGGAGCAGGAAGCGCACCGCTACATCGAGAAAGCCGCCATGGACAACTGCAAGAAGAAGGCGGAGATCGCGCAGAACATCATCAACACGTACGGGAAGTACTAAAGCGGGGAAGGAGGCGCCATGCATTACCTGATCTTTATGGATGTCGACGGCGTCATCAACTCCATGTCCTTTTACGACAAAGTCAAAAGCATTACCGAAAACCCGCTGGACCCGGACGCCATCAAACGGGTGAAACGTCTCGTCGAATTGTCCGAACAACATAGCAACACGGTGAACATCATCCTCACGTCCTCCTGGCGCTACGGCTGGAGCAAAGATGCCAAACTGCGCGATGTAGGGGGGAAGATCATCGATACCGGGCTCGCGATGTACGGATTGCGCATCTATGACAAGACCGGAGTGTCGGAAACAAGAGACCGGCCGGGAGAAGTCCTGGAGTATCTGAGGAAGTATCCGTACCGGGTCGACGGGTTCGTCATCCTGGACGACGCCAATTTCTTCTGGGAGAAATACCGGCTGTCCGAGTGGTGGGTAAAGACCGACTCCAAAGTCGACGGATTCCAGGAATCCATGATCGGACCGGCGCTCGAGATGCTGCAAAACCCGCCGTGGTGGCTGCGGCTCTTCAATATCGGAAAACAGAAACACACTTAAAGAACTTATATAGAGTCCTCTAAGTGTGTTTTTTTGGCGATTTACCGTGGGGGAAGGACCGAAAATCCTGTATTTTTACCCCTGAAAATTTTCCATATTATTATACAAAATAAATGTTTTGTATAATTGAGGGGAGGAATTTCAGGAAAATGGCCCTGGACAGGCTTTGCCCGAAACCCCAGTATCTACGCGGTTTTATGGCTATTTCTATTATATAGTATTGGTTCTTTTGTTTCTACTTCTGTTTTACCAGTTGCATTTTTGTTTTTCCCATTCAATAACCGTTTTTGTTTTGATGCTTCCTTCATTTTCATTCTTTCGATTCGATCCATTTCTTTCATTCAACTACGTACTTTCGATCGAACCCTCGTTCATTCAAAAACACGTGATCGTCTCCATTTTGGACGTGTTTTCCAGTCAAACCGCGTTTTTGCGATTTTTCCCATTCAACCAGAATTTTTGGAACGACCCAGCCTCTGTGCGGAAAATTCTGGTTGAATTTGTGTTTTTGGGCCATTTTCAGGCTTTTTGAGCCATATTTGGTCTTTTATAATGCCTGTTTTTGGCTTAACTACGCGGTTTTTTGGACTTTTTAGACCATAATTCGCCCCAAAACCTGCCAAAACAGGGTCCAAAACAGAGACTCCGGCAGCCCGGGCCACCCTTTTTCCCGAAAAACATCCCCTGTTTGTGAATTATTTAACAAGTATGGGCGAGACATCTCTTCTCCGGTTGCGAACCCGCCGGAAATCCGTTACAATGTGTCCATACCAAAGACTTTAAAGGAGCATTTCGATGAACAACGAAAACCTGATCGTGCTTTACGACGAAGACGGAAACGAAGTCCCCTTCGAATTCCTCGACTATATTGAATACGACCACTGCAATTATGTCGCTCTCCTCCCCCTCGAGGGCGACCTGGAGAACGCGGAAGTCCTCATCCTGCAGCTCGTCGAGAGCGACGACGGTGAACAGGACTTCGACATCGTCGAAGACAGAAAGCTTCTCGACAAGCTCTACCGTCAGTTCCAGGTAGACCACAGGGACGAATTCAACTTCCGCGACTGATCATTAGACAACAAAAAACCTCTGGAGCATTCCAGAGGTTTTTCGTTTGCCACACCTTAACGATCGTAAGCGCCGTCCGCGACTTCGTTACAGAACTCGAGGAGGTCCTTCCAGACTTCGTCTTTGCAGAAGTCGTTGTGGATCTCGTGGCGGCCGTCATAGAGTTTGAAAGTCAGGTTGTCGAGGTGGTCGCCGACGCTCAGGAACAGGCGGCGGACGCCAAAGCTCCAGAGACCGATCGGGTCTTTGTCACCGGAACAGATGAACACCGGCAGGTCGCGGCGGATGCTCTTGAACCAGTTTTTTTTGCTGCACTTGGCGAGGTTTTCGATGAGCACACGGGTCATTGAGTTGGAAGCCGGCGCGCCGTTGTACGGGTCCGCGATGTACAGCTTCTGGTTGACCTTGTCCTTCGACAGCCAGGCCAGCAGAGTCTCCGGCGGGAAAATACCGAGGTCCAGGATGACGTTGCCGGCATCGGCGATCAGCTTGTTGGAATTCTCCGGGCCGCCGAGCTCGGACATCTTCTGCATGACCGGGACCAGGTACTCGACCAGTGACGGGACCCATCCGGAACCTTCCCAGATGGCGCCGTCCAGCTCGTCGGACCATTTGATGCAGTAGCAGCGTGCGTAGATGGAACCAAGGCTGTGGCCGTGCAGGATGTACGGCAGTCCCGGGAACCGTTCTTTCATGATGCCTGTCAGTGTGTGCATGTCCTCGATGACAGCATCAGCACCGTCGTCCGGCATGATGCCGAGACGTTCGAGACCTGCTGTCCGGCCGTGGCCAAGGTTGTCCATGCCGCAGACCGCATAACCATTTCGTACAAAGTAACGGGCCAGTTCTTCATAGCGGTCGATGTAGCACGCCACACCGTGGGTCAGCTGCAGGCAGGCTTTGGGGGCTTCTTCCGAATCGAACCAGATGTAATACTGGACGTCGGTCTTGTCCTCAGACGCGGAACGGAACGTATCCGCAAGTCGCATGATTGCCATAAAGTTTCTCCTTTATCTTTTTTCCGCGTACAATATATCACATGTTATGTCAAATAAAAGGACGCTTTTCAGGGTCATTGTTCTATAATTGACGATAACCAAAAAAATTGATGAACAGTGCGCAATACTGTCTTCCCCGCCGGGGAACCCTCTTGAGTATTTTTGAAATATTTTGTATAATTATGTCCACAAGGGGTACATCGCCCCGGAAAGGACCGTGACAGCATGATCACCCGGCAGGACTACAAGGACTTCCCCGTTCTCATGGTGGAATTCCTCAACTATATGGACGCGATCCGGAACAAGTCGAAGAACACCATTTCCGAGTACGC
>JAZOTY010000013.1:0-11533 GCA_045657845.1 Acutalibacteraceae bacterium
CAGTTCAACGGCTCTTCCGGGTACGAAGAAGCCGCGGCACAGGGACTCATTGCCGGTATCAATGCGGCTTTGAAGGTCCAGGGCAAAGAGCCGTTCACGCTGGACAGAGCCTCCTCTTACATTGGAACACTCATCGATGACCTCGTCACCAAAGGGTGCAACGAGCCTTACCGCATGATGACGTCCCGGTCCGAATACCGGCTCATCCTGCGGCAGGATAACGCAGACCAGCGGCTTTTGCGTTACGGTTACGAACTCGGGCTCGTTTCCGAAGAGCGTTATGATGCGTTACTGGAGAAAGAAGCGTATATCGCCAAAGAGATCGAACGCGCCAGAACGGTCGTGGTTTCGCCGACAAACGCGGTAAACGACGTTTTGGTTTCACGTGAAACATCACCCATCGACAGCGGTGTAAAACTGGCCGATTTGCTGAAACGTCCGCAGCTGAACTATGATATTCTGGAACCATTCGACACGACGCGGCCCACTTACTATGAAAACGATTATTTGAACGAGCAGATCTTCTTTGAAGCAGAGACCGAGCTCAAATATGAGGGCTACATCAAACGCCAAAGGGCGCAGGTCAAAGAAATGCGGCGTCTCGAAGAAGTCGCACTGCCGGAGGGTATCGACTACAACGCCATTGACGGGCTGCGCCTCGAAGCGCGGGAAAAACTCGCAAAGATCAAGCCCCGCAGCATCGGCCAGGCGAGCCGGATCTCCGGTGTTTCCCCCGCCGACATCAGCGTCCTGCTGATCTATCTCGAAAAGGAGCGTCATGCATGATCAACAAAACCTTATTAAAAGCGTCTGCAGCGGCGTACGGCGTGAGCCTCAACGATACCGCGCTAGAGCGCTTTGACCAATACGCCGAACTCCTCGTGGAATGGAACGAGAAGATCAACCTCACCGCCATCACCGAGCCGGACGAGATCGTCATGAAACATTTCGTCGACAGCATCGTCATCCTCAGCAAAGTGGACATCCCGAAAGGCGCTTCGGTACTGGACATCGGGACCGGAGCCGGGTTCCCCGGCCTCGCGCTCAAGATCGCCCGTCCGGACCTCAACGTCACGCTTCTCGACAGCACCGAAAAGAAGCTCAAAGTCGTCAAAGACATCGCCGAGAAGCTGGGCTTTACGACCGACGAGCAGTGCCCGGCCGACGAGTTCGGCATCCCTTATTACGATATGGATAAGGAAGCGGTGCACATCATCCACGCCCGTGCCGAAGAAGCCGGCCAGCAGAAAGAGTTCCGGGAGCGCTTCGACTACGTCACTTCGAGAGCCGTTGCCAACCTCCAGGTCCTCTCCGAGCTCTGCATTCCGTTCGTGAAAGTCAAAGGCCACTTCATCGCCATGAAAGGCCCGGAAGGCCATGCGGAGCAGACGGCGGCACTTGGTGCCATTCGAACACTGGGCGGCAGACCGCAGGAACTCATGGAGTACGATCTCGTCAGCGCCTTCGACGAAGAGGCAGACGAGACCGCCAGACGCTCCATCGTCCTCATCAGGAAAAAGAAAAAGACTCCTCAGGCGTTCCCACGCAGGGGAGACCGCATCAAAATAGTCCCGCTCGTCTGAGCAGGGGAGGCCACATTATGGACAAGACTCAACTGGAACAACAGAATGCCCTGCTCCAACAGCAGCTGGATATTTTCGCCGAGGCGATCCGCCAGCAGAAGCTTGCCATGGAAGAGTCCGACGCCAGGGTCGCCGAGCTGACCGACATTGTGAATCATCTTTCTGAGAAACTGCGAGACCGCGATGAACTCATCAAAGAACAGGAAGCTCAATTGAACGCTCTGCGTTCTCAGCTTCTCACGAACGGCGCTCCGGCCGGCGCAACCATCAAAAAAGTGTCAAACGGGGACCATTCGAAAAGCGAAACATGACTTTTCGGCTTAACTACGCCGTTTGTTGCATGTGTTCCATGTGAAACAATCGTCAAAAATTTAATTATTTCGTCAAAAAACGCCCTCAAACACAATCGTTTGGGGGCGTTTCATATCTATACCACAATAGATTGAGAAACCTTGTTTAAAATCGTTTCACGTGAAACAAAACGGCCGTTTTCTGACCTTTTCAAGACCTTTTTCTTGTGCTAAACTAGAGTCACATTTTCTATATATAGGTGATCAAATGGCTAAAACCATCGCGATCGTCAACCAGAAGGGCGGAGTGGGCAAAACGACCACTGCCGTCAATCTTGCTGCGGCTCTCGGCCTGCAGAAACAGAAAGTGCTCATGGTTGACATCGACCCGCAGGGCAACTGTACCAGCGGGTTCGGCATCGAGAAGCAGAACCTGGAGGTGTCGTCTTATGACCTCCTCATCGACCAGGAACCTGCAAAGAATGCCATCATCACAACAGAATTTAAAAATGTAGACCTGCTCCCGGCCAGCATGGACCTGGCGGGCGCCGAACTGGAACTCGTGGAGATCCCGGAGCGGCAGAACCGGCTCAAAGCCGCGCTTGCGGCGGTCAAAAAAGATTATGACTACATCCTTCTCGACTGCCCGCCGTCTCTCGGACTCATCACGCTGAATGCCCTCACGGCATCCGATTCGTTCCTGGTGCCCATCCAGTGCGAGTACTATGCGCTCGAGGGCCTGTCACAGCTTTTGAACACCGTCAAGACGATCAAGCGGCTTTACAACCCCTCGATCGACCTCGAAGGAGTCGTCCTGACCATGTTCGACAATCGGCTGAACCTGACGCAGCAGGTCGTCGCGGAAGTCAAAAAGTACTTCCCAAATAAAGTCTTCGAGACCGCCATTCCCAGGAATGTCCGGCTGTCCGAAGCACCGAGTTTCGGGATGCCCGTTCTCTATTATGACCGCGGGTCCCGGGGCTCCATGGCGTATATCGCCCTTGCGAGAGAGTTAATAAAAAAGAACACGAAAAGGTGAATGAAGAATGGCAAAACAACGTGGTCTTGGAAGAGGATTGGATGCACTGTTCACAGAGAGCGACATCGCGAGAGAGCCTACCAGCTCCGTCTCGGAACTGCGCCTGACCCAGATCGAACCGAATAAAGAACAGCCCCGTAAGACCTTCGACCAGAAGGCGTTACAGGAGCTTGCGAAGTCCATCGAAGCCAACGGCATCCTCCAGCCCATGCTGGTACGCCCCATGGAAGATGGCACCTATCAGTTGGTTGCAGGTGAACGCCGCTGGCGCGCTTCCCGCATGGCCGGGCTTACCACCGTGCCCGTCATCATCCGGGAAATGTCCGATGAGCAGGCGATGCAGATCTCCCTCATCGAAAACCTGCAGCGGGAAGACCTGAACCCCATTGAAGAGGCGGAAGGCCTGCAGCTGCTCATCACCCGGTACAGCCTGACGCAGGAAGAAGCTGCGTCCCGCGTCGGCCGGTCCCGTCCCGCCATCGCGAACTCCATCCGTCTCCTCGGCCTGCCCGAAGAGGTGAGAGAGCTTACCAGAAACGGCGACATCTCTGCCGGCCACGCCCGCGCACTGCTTGCCCTTGGCAACTCGGACGAAATGGTCGAGACAGCCCAGCAGATCAAGAAAGAAGAGCTGTCGGTCCGCGATGTCGAGCGTCTTGTCAAAGACAAACAGAACGCGAAGAGCGGCAAGTCCCGTGCGAAGAAGTCCCGGGCAAGAGAAGCCTTCTACGACGAAGTCGAGATCGCCATGACGAAGGCGATCGGCCGGAAAGTCACGGTCAAGGTGCGCCCGAACGCAAAAGGGAAGGGCTCCCTGGAGTTCGACTTCTTCTCGAAGGACGACCTCACCAAACTGGCGAACTCCCTCAGCGAAGCGCTGAAGGAAGACTAACTTAGTACATTACACATTTAGCATAAAGGAGACCAAACACCATGCTGGATATTAAAGTCATCCGCGAAAACCCTGAGCGAGTCAAAGCTGCGGTCAAGTCCCGCAACGGCAACCTCGACGCCGAAGTCGATGAACTCATCGCCATCGACCAGGAGCGCCGGAAGCTGCAGCAGGAGAACGATTCTCTGAAACAGCAGCAGAACGAAGCGTCCAAACAGATCCCGCAGATCAAGAAAGCCGGGGGAGACGCCTCGGAGATCCTCGCCAAGATGACAGAGATCAAAGCAGAAGTCAAAGCCAACGACGACAAGCTCGCCGAACTGGCTGCCCGCCAGAGACAGATCGTCCTCGAGATCCCGAACATCCCGGACGAGACCGTCCCGATCGGCAAAGATGACACCGAAAACGTCGAGATCCGCCGCTGGGGCGAGCCGAAAGACTTCGGCTTCGAACCGAAAGCCCACTGGGACATCGGCGCTGACCTCGGCATCCTCGACCCGGAGACCGCCGCGAAGGTCACCGGCACCCGTTTCCATTTCTACAGAGGCGCCGGCGCCAGACTCGAGCGCTCCGTCATCAACTACTACCTGAACACGCACACCGAAAACGGTTATACGGAGATCTTCCCGCCGTTCCTCGTCAATCGCGCATCCATGACCGGTACCGGCCAGCTGCCGAAGTTCGAGGAGGACGCCTTCAAGACCACCGACGACTACTTCCTCATCCCGACCGCAGAGGTCCCCGTCACCAACATGTTCCGGGAGGACATCCTCGACGGCAAAGAGCTGCCCTACAAGTTCGCCGCCTACTCGGCCTGCTTCCGTGCCGAAGCCGGTTCCGCCGGTCGCGATACACGCGGTCTCATCCGTCAGCACCAGTTCAACAAGGTCGAGCTCGTTAAGTTCGCCCGCCCGGAGAACTCCTTTGAGGAACTCGAGTCTCTGACCAATGACGCCGAGCGCGTCCTGCAGGGCCTCGGCCTTCCGTACCGCGTCGTGTGCCTCTCCTCCGGAGACCTCGGTTTCTCCAGCGCCAAGACCTACGACATTGAAGTCTGGATGCCGAGCTACGGCCGCTACGTCGAGATCAGCTCCTGCTCCAACTTCGTGGACTTCCAGGCCCGCCGCATGAACATCCGCTTCAAGGACGACCCGAAGGACAAGGCCCAGCTCGTTCACACGCTGAACGGTTCCGGCGTTGCCATCGGCCGCACCGTCGCCGCCATCCTCGAGAACTACCAGAACGAAGACGGCAGCGTCACCGTCCCGGAAGCCCTCCGCCCGTACTTCGGGACCGACATCATTAAATAAGAGGTTTCTTTCTGTTCAAACGTATAACTTCACGGAACCCCGCGTCTAACGCGGGGTTTTCGATTTACAAAAATCCCCGCAGGAGACCGTGTCTCTTGCGGGGGTCATTTCTTATGAAATTGATTGCCGGTACTTAAGCCGGGTGCTTACTCCTCGGTCGGAGCGGCCGGGGCGTCGTAGAGGACTTCGAAGTTCTCGGGCTCGGCGTCGGAGAGGACGGGAGCTGCGGCTTCGGCAGCGGCCTCGACGACCGGTGCTTCAACAGCAGCGGCTTCCGCGACGGGAGCTTCGACTGCGACAGCGACGTCAGCGGCTTCCACAGCCTCGACTGCCTCAGCGGCAGCGTTCTCAGCTTCGGCGGCAGCCTGTTCGGCTTTCGCTTTGGCTTTGATCTCCTCGGCGTCGAACTTCGGGGCGATGATGCCGTAGCGGGTGCCTTCGGAGTCGGAGCGGGGAGCGCGGGCGGGAGCTGCCGGTGCGTCGGAAGCAGCGCGGCCACGGCCGCCATTGCCTCCGCGACCACCGCGGTCATTTCGGCCACGGCCACCGCGATCGTTTCCGCGACCACCGCGTCCGCGGTCGTTGCGTCCGCGTCCACGGTCATTGCGCGGCTGGAGCGGTTCGACACCTTCGGCCAGCGCGATGACCACGCGGCGGTCGGCATCGGAGCCGATGGAGTAGGACTGGAGCCCTTCCATCTCGGCGATGGTGGTGTGGATGATCCGTCTCTCGGACGGGTTCATCGGGTTCAGGGTCATGTTGCGGCCGTATTTCCGGACACGGCGACCGTTCTTGCGGGCGATGTCCTTGAGGGTGCGCTCACGCTTTTCGCGGTAGTCACCGACGTTGATGGAAATGCGGACGGACTTGCCGTCTTCCTTGCCGCGGTTGGCAGCAAGGCGGGTGAGGTACTGGATGGAATCCAGGGTCTCGCCGCGGCGGCCGATGAGCAGAGAATAGTTGTCCTCGGAGGACACTTCAAAGAAGTATTCTTTGCCTGCCTTCGTCACATCGATGTCGTAGTTCTCGATGCCGAGGCCTTCGATGACGGTTTTCAGGTACGCATACGCCTTTTTGACCTGCTCCGGAGCTTCCTCCATGGAAACGGCTTCGCGGGGTTCCGCAGGTTTCTCAGCGGCCTTCTCGGCCTTTTTGGGCGATGCACCCTTCTTCTCTTCGGCAGTCTTTTTCGGAGCAGCTGCCTTCTCCTTCTTCTGGTTGGCGGGCTTCTCAGCCTTCTGCTGAGCCTTCGCCTTCGCGCCGGAGCTCTTCTTGACAGCGGCTACCTTCTTCGGTTTCTCTTCCTTTGCCTCATAGAAAGCGCGGACTTCGGCCTGCTTGCCGCCGAAAAGACCAAACTTCTTCTTTTCGGGGAACTGCAGGACTTCGAACTGTACGTCCGCGTCGTCGGGGGCATTCAGAGAACGGATGGCCGACTGCTGTGCTTCCTCGATGGTCGCACCGGTCGCGATTGCATCTTTTACCATGCGTTTTCTTCCTCCTTACATCCGGCTTCTCCGGATGTGGTTTTAAAAAGAGCCGCCGCAGTAGGAGTCGTAGTAGAAGCGGCGGCTGATTTTTCGTAATGAAGTTTTAGCGGACAGACTGTTTGACCACGAGCTCCTTGGAGCGGCGGACGTTGGTCTCGTCCACAAGGACCTGGGCGATGACCTTCTCGGGCGTGTAGAGCTTGTCGAGGACGATCATCTGGATGAAACTCAGGACAGAGTTGACGGCCCAGTAGATACCGATACCGACCGGGAAACTCCAGGACAGCCACAGGGACATGAAGGGCATGAACATGAGCATGCAGCCCATCGTCGCCATGTTGGACATGTCGGCGTTCATCCGGCGGGAGCGGATCAGGGAATAGATGGAGGTCAGCATTGCGGCAGCGAACGCCAGAACGGGGATGATGATGATCATCTTCTGGTCGTGCCAGACCTGACCGGGGATATCACCGAAGTTGAAGGGGCCGGCACGGAAGTGTGCGGCGAAGTCGGTGAGGGCATTGTAAGCGGTGTCCGGGAACTTGTCGCCGAGGTCGGCTTTCAGTTCGTCGATATGGTTGAGGATCGGGATCTCCATCCAGCGGGAGGTACGGGAATTCTCCACGTATTTCTCAACGGCTTTGGAGAGGGTGTCGACCAGTCCATCGCCATAACGGTTCAGGCGAAGGATGTAGGTCAGCGGCATGTAGATGGCACCGTACAGACCCATGATGACGGGCATCTGGATGAGAAGGGCGCCGCAGCCGGTGGACATGGAACCGAAGCCTTCTTTGGCGTAGAAGTCCTGCATGGCCTGCTGCTGCTCGTTGGGGTCGGTGTATTTGGCTTTGATCTTATTGATGCGTGCCTGCATCCGCTTGGTCTTCGCCTGGCTCTTCTGCTGGTTGATGGAAGTCGGCAGCAGGACGAGCTTGACCAGAATGGCGAGGACGATGACGGCGGCGAGGTAGTTCTTCTGGAAAATGGTGTAGAAGAGGAAGATCAGCCAGCCGAACGGATACGAGAAAATATTATAGATCAGCTTGTAAAAACCCATATGTTTTCTCCTAATAGTACTCTTTTTCTTCAGGGACCGGGTCGTAGCCGCCGGATGTCAGCGGACTGCACCGGACGATGCGCCAGGCGGTCATGGCGGTCCCTTTGACTGCCCCGTAACGGTCGATGGCTTCGTAGCCGTACTGGGAACAGGTCGGGTAGAATTTACAGGTGGCGGGTGTGTGGACGGTGATGTGCTTCTGGTAAAAGCGGATGCTCTTTTTCAGGGCTTCCTGCGGTGCACTCATGGGCGATTCACCTCGTGTTCTCATTACCGGGGAAGGATGTTCCCCTTCTTCAGGTGCTGGACCATCACTTGTTCCAGGTCGTAGCTTTTCTTGTACCTGGTCCGCCCGCGTGCAACGAATACGAAGTCGTACCCCTCGAGGTACTCTCCATATTCTTTGTACACGTTCTGGAACGCTGCGCGGATGAGTCTGCGGGACTTGTTTCGCTCGACAGCGTTTCCGATTTTTTTGCTCGTCGTAATACCTATACGACAAATTCCCGCACGGTTCTTCAGAAAGTAAGTAACCAGTGCAGGATTTGCATATGAAGTCCCTCTCGTATAGAGACGTCTGAAATCTGTATTACGCTTTAAAGTAGTCATAGAAGGTCAGCGTAGTAGACTTACGCAGTCAGGTTCTTTCTGCCCTTGGCTCTGCGACGGGCAATGACCTTGCGACCATTGCGGTCGGACATTCTTTTACGGAAGCCGTGCTCTTTGGCTCTGTGCCGCTTCTTCGGCTGATAGGTTCTCTTCACAGATTATCCCTCCGTTTCCTATTTGGACTTGCAGGTTGTAATTATATATAAATAAGAAATAAAAGTCAATCACAAGATGTAGCGGAGCTCTGTTTTCCAAAACACTAGGAAAAACCTGCGGAAAAAGGGCATTTTTTACCCGATTTTCATTGTGGAAAACCCCTTATTATGATAGAATAAGTCAGTTATATATTTTGCTCAGATGAGCACATATAATTATGTATTTTTATATAAGTTGTAATTAGTGGAAAAGAGGGACGAAATGGACTCCTACAATGACATCTGGGAACTGGTCCGAAGCTACTGCCGGGAGAAGGTCAGCGAGACCATCTACAGCCTGTGGCTGGAGCCGCTCGAACTGAAGTCTTTTGAGGACGATCAGGTCATCCTGTCCGCCTCCGACTTCAAGGCGAACATCGTCCGCAGCAAGTTCAAAAACCTGCTGGACGAAGCCTTCGAGAACTATATGGGTTTCCCGATCGACGTCGTCATCCAGTCGGAAGGCCGGTCGGACGAACGGGCCCCGAAAACAGAAGACGTACCGAAAAGCACGAACCACCCCATGGTGAACGACGAGCTGACCTTCGACACCTTCGTCGTCGGTTCCTCCAACACGTTCGCGCACGCCGCGGCGCTCGCCGTCGCCAACGCGCCGGGGGAGGCCTACAACCCGCTGTTCATCTACGGTAACTCGGGTCTCGGCAAAACGCATCTGCTTTACGCCATCTGCGACCGCATCGCCCGCGACAACCCCGACGCCAAGATCCTCTACACCCGCGGCGAAGACTTTACCAACGAACTCATCTCGAGCATCCAGAAACAGACGACGGAAGAGTTCCACAACAAGTACCGCACGGTCGATGTCCTGCTCGTCGACGACGTCCAGTTCATCGCCGGTAAAGACCGGACCCAGGAAGAGTTCTTCCACACCTTCAACACGCTGGTCCAGGACAAGAAGCAGATCGTCCTGACGAGCGACCGTCCTCCGAAGGAGATCGCCAACCTGGAAGACCGCATCCGCACCCGGTTCGAGTGGGGCCTGCTCGCGGACATCCAGCCTCCGGACCTCGAGACGCGCATCGCCATCATCAAGCGCAAAGCGGACTTCTACAAACTCGATCTGCCCGATGACGTCGTTCAGTTCATCGCCGAAAAGATCAAGAGCAATGTCCGGCAGCTGGAAGGCACCGTCAAGAAGCTGCACGCCTACTACAATATCAACCACCAGCGGCCGACGGTCCAAAGCGCCACGAAGGTCATCACGGACCTCATGAACGATTTCCAGCCGGTCCCCGTGACCATCGACAAAATCCTCAACGAAGTGGCCCGCACCTATGGCACCACCGTCGAGAACATCACGTCGGAGAAACGGAACTCGAACATCACCCAGGCCAGAAAGGCTGCCATCTACATCGTCCGGGAGATCACCGGCCTCAGCTATGAGGAAATCGGCAAAGCCTTCGGCGGCAAGCACCACTCCACTGTCATGTACAACTATGAACAGGCGGAGAAAGAGATGAAGAAGGACCCTGCGGTCCGCTCGACCATCCAGAGCATCATCAACAACATCAACGAGGCGCAGACGAATTATTGACTGTTTCGTCCGCAATCCACTCCGCAACTTTCCACAAATTCCGCACGGGACCGTGTACCGCCTGTGCAATCCGCAAATAACACGACAATTTGAGGAGAATTTCTGTGGAGCGTGAAAACATCGACGGAAAATCGTGAAACGCGGTTTTCAGGATTTCCCGCCGCCTCTACTACTATAGACTAAGAACCATACTCATTTCGTAAGGAGAAACCACTATGAAGATCATCTGCAACACCGCAAGACTCAACGAAGCCTGCCAGAACGTCCAGCGCGCTGTTTCCAGCAAGGCGACCATGCCGGCCATCGAAGGCATTCTCATGAAGGCCGAAGCGGGCCAGGTCCAGCTGACCGGCTATGACATGGACATGGGCATCACCACCGTTCAGGAAGCCCGCGTCGAAGAAGACGGCGCCATCGTCCTGAATGCCCGCCTGCTCTGCGACATCCTGCGCCGCCTGCCCGGTGAGACCGTTTCCATTGAAGCGGACCCCCGCCAGCTGTGCACCATCCGCTGCGGCGAAGTCGAGTACCAGCTCGTCGGCATCGATGCCAAAGAGTATCCGGAGCTTCCGACCGTCACCGAAGAGGTCCCCGTTCTCATCGATTCCGAGACCCTGGAGAAAATGGTCAAACAGACCATCTTCGCTGTCTCGACCAACGATACCAAAGTGGTCCACACCGGTATCAAGTTCGAAGTCTCTGAGAACACCCTCAAGCTGATCGCCGTCGACGGCTTCCGTCTGGCCATCCGCACCGAGGCCATCAACTACACCGGTGAGCCGCTGTCCTTCGTCGTTCCGGCGAAGACCCTCTCCGAGGTCATCAAACTCATCGATGAGGCTGAAGTCGTTGCCCTGAAGGTCGCAGCCCGTCACATCGTGTTCGAGGTCGGCGCCTACGCGCTCATCTCCCGTCTCCTGGACGGCGAGTTCCTCGACTACAACGCGGCCATCCCGAAAGCGCATTCCACCGAAGTCGAAGTCGACACCAAGACCATCATTTCGGCGATCGACCGCATGTCCCTCATGATCAGCGACCGGGTCAAGAGCCCGCTGCGCTGCGTCTTCGATGAAAATGTCATTCGTATGAGCACCAGCACCACCATCGGTGCCGCCAACGATAAAGTCCCGGCGAAGATCGAAGGCAACCGTGTCGAAATCGGCTTCAACAACCGGTTCCTGCTCGACGCGTTCCGCGCCTGCGACCTCGACACCGTCAAGGTCACGCTGAACGGCCCGCTTTCACCGATCACCGTCGTACCGGTCGAAGGGGACAGCTTCCTGTTCCTGGTACTCCCGGTCCGTCTGAGAAACGAAAAGTAAGGTTGGTCGCTCCTTGTTTGCTTCCCAACCCATACCCCCGCGCGCTTGAAAAACATTGCGCCGCTCCCCCCTGCACAAAAAGAAGCCGCAAAAACCCCCCTCGCCTCTTGTTATTTGGTAGGAAAGCAAACAATTCGCTCCACTCTATTATTCTATGATTGTTCAATCTCTCAACATTTCTAATTACAGAAA
>JAZOTY010000014.1:0-5235 GCA_045657845.1 Acutalibacteraceae bacterium
TCGAAAAAGCTCTGGAACGTCTCGGCACTCCGAAGGAGGAGACCCTCGTCTTCGACGACTCCCTCTACGCCATCCGCACCGCCCGCTCCGCCGGTTTCCAGTGCGTCGCCGTCATCGACGGGACCGAACCGCCCGAAGTCCGGGCCGAGCTGGAAGAGCTCTCCCTGTTCTGTGTCTCCGATTTCACGGACCTGCTGGACAAGTTGGAAGGCCCCGCGAAGTGAATCGCCAACCGAATACAAAAGAAAAGGACTGGCTCCGAAGAGTCAGTCCTTGTTTGTTTTCGCGATGTATCGGTCTCAGTCCTCCACTTTCGGAGCGTCCTTGCCGGTGGTCTTGCGCCACTCTTTGTACTTGTCGATCTCGCCGTCGAGAAGTTTGTTGACCATCTTCAGGACCGCGGCGTCGTCGACGAGGCCGATGAGGCCGAAGCTGTCCGGGATGAGGTCGAGCGGAGAGATGGTGTAAAGAGCGCCAAAGAGAACGATGGCGACGGAGCGCTTGGAGATGTCTCTGTACTCTTTGTACATGTAGTCTCTGACGAGCAGGATGTAGATGCGGGCATCTTCGAGCGTGTCAGCGAGGCTGTCGAGTTTTCCGCCGGGGAATTTCTTCAGCATGTCCTCTGCTTTTTCGATGGTGTCGCTGATCTTCGCGTCATCCTCGAGCAGGTCGTAGACCTTGCCGTAGGCAACTTTCGCAAGGGCTGTGAATTTCGCGATATCTTTCATTGATGGCATAACCGTTCCTCCTAATTATTTGTTAAATATACTATAACATATTTACGCTTTTACTTCACCTGTGACCACTTCGAAGGTCTTTCCGGCGAAATCATAGGAACCGCTGTAAGTGAAGTCGACCTTGCCGTCCTTCACGTACCAGGTACCGTACTCGTTCTGGGCAAGTCCCGTGTAGTCGGTCAGCTTGCCGTCCTCATAGACACCCCAGACGCCGTTTTCCTGCGTGACCAGCGTATCGTTCATCTCGTAGTCTTCCTGGCTGTCGACGACGCCCTGCGTGGCGTCCTTCAGCTGGTCGAGGTACGAGGTGAAGTCGATGCCTTTGAGCTCTTCCACTTTTTCGTTGATGGCATTCAGTGAAGGCGGCCGTTTCGGCACTTCGAATTTGACCTTCTCTTTGACGGTGTCGATCGCGCTCTGCAGTTTCGACGTCGTCGTGACGTCGGAGACCGGTTTTCCGTTCGTGAGCACGCTCTGCGCTTTTTCGAGGAGCTCTCCGGCTTCCGCGGTCTGGTCGGTGATGCGGGTCACCTGGTCCTTGAACATGGTGACGGCCGCCGCCATTTCGTCCGGCATGGATTTGCAGCCGCTGAGCAGGGTGCAGAGCAGCGCGACCGCCATGACCAGGACGGTCAGTTTTTGTTTCATGAACATTCCCTCCATTGTCCCAAAGCTGCGCCCGTCTCGGGGCGCCATTTTCACTACTCCCCCATTTTACAATAGAAAACCGGAGAGCGCAAACTCTCCGGCTTCATTTCATTCGTTAAGTTTTCAGCAATTATTCGGCGATGTGCCCCTTCGCCTTGATGACGTCGATGACACCGTCGACATACTGTTCGCAGATCTCCTCTGAAGGAGCCTCGACCATGACGCGGATGACCGGCTCGGTGCCGCTCTCGCGGACCAGGATGCGGCCGGTGGTACCGAGTTCTTCGCCGACTTTGGCGACCGCGGCCTGGACGTCGGGGTCGTTCTGCGCGTCGGGTTTGCTCTTGACGCGGACGTTCTTCAGGACCTGCGGATAGAACTCGACCGGTGCAGCAAGTTCGCTCATCGGCTTCTCTTTGGCGAGCATGACTTCCATCATCTTGAGGGAGGTCAGGATGCCGTCGCCGGTGGTGGCGTACTTCGTGAAGATGATATGACCGGACTGCGCGCCGCCGACGCGGTGGCCGTTCTCGACCATGTTCTCATAGACGTACTTGTCGCCGACCTTGGTCTGCTCGTATTCGATGCCGACCTTGTCGAGGGCTTTGTACAGACCGAAGTTGCTCATGACGGTCGTGACGACCTTGTTGTTGATGAGCTTGTCCTGCTCTTTCAGGTACAGGCCGTAGATGTAGATGATGTGGTCGCCGGTGACGACGTTGCCTTTCTCATCCACGCACAGGCAGCGGTCGGCGTCGCCGTCGTAGGCAAAGCCGATGTCGAGCCCGTTGTCCACCACGAACTTCTGCAGGTGCTCGATGTGCGTCGAGCCGCAGTCCGTGTTGATGTTGAACCCGTCCGGGTTGTTGTTCATGACGAAGGTCTGTGCGCCGAGGGCGTCGAAGACCGCTTTGGCAATGGACCATGCCGCGCCGTTCGCGACGTCGAGACCGACCTTGACATCTTTGAAGCTGTACTTCGCCAGAGAGACGAGGTAGCCGATGTAGCGGTTGCGGCCGGCGACGTAGTCGACCGTACGGCCGATGGCGTCGCGCTCTGCGACGGGGACCTCGGTCTTGCCGTCGATGTAGTCTTCGATGAGCAGCAGGGTCTCTTCGTCCATCTTTTCGCCGTTGCCGTTGACGATCTTGATGCCGTTGTCATAGTACGGGTTGTGGGACGCGGAGATCATGATGCCGCAGTCGAACTTGTCGACACGGGTGATGTAGGAGACAGACGGGGTCGTGGTGACATGCATGATGTACGCGTCGGCGCCGGCGGCCATGAGGCCCGTGCAGAGCGCATACTCGAACATGTAGCTCGAACGCCGGGTGTCCTTCCCGATGACGACTTTCGCTTTTTTGCCTTCGCGGGCGCCGTAGTACCAGCCGAGGAAACGGCCGATCTTGATGGCGTGTTCAAAGGTCAGGTCTTTGTTGGCTTCTCCACGGAAGCCGTCGGTTCCGAAATATTTACCCATTTTACAGTCTTTCCTTCTTTTCGATGTCTAAGAAATACTTGTAAGTGTCCACGGTCAGCTCGCCGCAGGCCTCTTCGTCACAGGCGATGATGGCGCCGTTGTGCATCTGGAGAGCGCTGCAGGTCCACTTGGAAGAGACGCCGCCTTCGACGGTCTTGGCAAGGGCTCTGGCTTTCGCGTGGCCGTTGATGAGGATGAGGACTTCTTTGGAGTCAGTGACGGTGCCGACGCCGACGGACAGAGCCTGTGCCGGAACGGCTTCCGGATCGTTCCCGAAGAAACGGGAGTTGACGATGCGGGTGTCGGTGGTGAGGTCACGGACGCCGGTGCGGGAAGCGAGCGAGGTGTACGGTTCGTTGAAGGCGATGTGGCCGTCAACGCCGATGCCGCCCATGAACAGGTCGATGCCGCCGTAGGAGGCGATCTTCTCTTCGTAGCGGGCACACTCTCCTTCGGGGTCATCGGTCATGCCGTTGAGGATGTTGATGTTCTCCGCCTTCATGTCGACAAGATGGTCGAAGAAGTTGTCGTGCATGAAGTACCAGTAGCTCTGGTCATGCTCTTTCGGAAGGCCGAGATATTCGTCCATGTTGAAGGTGACGACGTTGGCAAAGGAGACTTCGCCGGCTTTGTTCATGCGGACCAGTTCTTTGTAGACACCGATCGGAGAAGAACCGGTCGGAAGGCCCAGGATGAAGGGTCTGTCTTCTTTGTGGTTGTTGATCTTATCGGCAATGTAATGTGCGGCCCAGAGGCTCATCTTCTCGTAATTGTCCTGGATTACTACTCTCATTCTTGACGTTCTCCTTAAGCTTAATGTTTCTTGACAATGGTACCGTCGTTTTTATGGATGCTGTTCTCCGGCACGACCCCGCGTACGCAGGAGGTCGGGTAGACATTGGAATGTCTGCCGATGACCGTGCCGGGGTTCATGACGCTGTTGCAGCCGACTTCGACATAGTCGCCGATCATGGCACCGAACTTTTTGATGCCGGTCTCGATGTGCTCGTCTCCGTTGTGGACGACGACCAGCTGCTTGTCGGACTTGACGTTCGACGTGATGGCGCCGGCTCCGGTGTGGGAATAATAGCCCAGGATGGAGTCGCCGACGTAGTTGTAATGCGGCGTCTGAACATGGTCGAACAGGATGACGTTTTTCAGTTCGCAGGAGTTGCCGACGACGCAGTTGGCACCGACGAGTGCGGAGCCGCGGATGAATGCGCAGTGGCGAACTTCGGTCTCGGGCCCGATGATGCAGGGCGCGCCGAGGTATGCAGACGGGAACACGGTAGCCGTTTTATGGATCCAGACATGCTCCTGGACTTCCTCATAGTCGTCGCCCAGAGTCGGGCCGAGCTCGAGGATGAAGTCTTTGATCCCCTTGAGTGCTTCCCAGGGGTACGTGAACTGTTCCAGATAGTCTTTGGCCAGCGTGTGGTCAAGGTCATAAAGGTCTTTGATGGTATACATAAAAGCTCCTTATCATTTCATTATTTCTTCAGTGTCGGGTCAAGCTCTGTTACAGTGTTGATTCTGCTTTTTACCTCGTCCCTGTCGGCCCACCCGGAGGCGATGTACCTCCTATAGCCGTGGCAGCATCCGCCGAGTCTTTCGATCACTGCCAACCTCGTCAACCGATTACGGTCCTGGCGCTAACTGCCGCTCCGTCCTCCTGGCAGGAAATCGACAGTTTTACATAAGGGCAGAAAAACCCTTTTAATTATTATAAAAATTATCAAATATTTGTCAATCGTAACATAAAGACAACCACGCCATATTGTCCAGGGTGCCAGCACCTGATTCTCCCTTGCTGGACACGACATTAACATATGTTACTTCCCAGCCGCCTGCACCCCTCGAATCCCTCCCCGATCGCCCTGCGGGCGTGGATGCCAGCGGCTTGCAGCGCCGTCAAGGGGCCCGCTCGCTCCGCGACAGGCAACCCCGACCCTGTTGCCTGCCCTTGACCGCACTCCCACCCGCCGGCATGGGGCAAACAACAGGCCAAAGGACAGGTCTGCCCTTCGGCCTGCAAGTGGAACCGTTCAGCCGGCGCGAGGAGGCGCCGCAGGTCCTGGACCAAGGGGCCATTTGCCCCGACTCCATGGACCTCCGACGAGTTCCGGCGTCATTTACCGCCTGTTTTGCCGGAAACACGATTATAGGCGGTAAGAAAGGAAAGCAAAAAGCAAGGTTAGCTTGTCTTTTACCGCCTAATTCATCGATAAGAGAAAACAGGCGGTAATAATGTGCACCCAAGCAATAGCTCGATCAACTTTTTACCGCCTATTTCATCACAACAGAGAAAACAGGCGGTAATTCAGAAAGCAGTCAGAAGAATCCTCTCTATTATTTACCGCCTATTTC
>JAZOTY010000015.1:0-5059 GCA_045657845.1 Acutalibacteraceae bacterium
GAAAGACAAGGCGGAAGACGCGGCCACCGCGGTCGCGGTCGAAGAGGAGACGAAGAAGGGCAACTTCCTGTCAGAACTCCTTGGCAAAGACAACGGGGAAGAGGCGTCTGAGACGTGGGAGCCCACCGCCGCGGAGACCACCGAAACGACCACGGAACGGGCCGATCCGAACACCACGGCCGCGGTGACCGCCGCAACACAAAACGATACAGCGGCCGCCACCACCATGTCCTCCGGACTGTTCCAGGTCTCGCAGGATTATAAAAACTCGCATCCGTACTGCGTCGCCGTCAATACGGCGCAGAACATCGTCATCGTCTATGCGAAAGGCGCGGACGGCAACTACACGACTCCGGTCAAAGCGATGGCCTGCTCCTGCGGCCGCGCCGGACACGAGACTCCCTCCGGACAGTACACCGCGCTGACGAAACAGCGCTGGCTGTACCTCATCGACGGCACTTACGGCCAGTACTGCACGAAGTTCAAAGAACATTACTGGTTCCACTCCGTGCCGTATTACACTCAGAGCCCCTCCGACCTCGAATGGCCGGAATACAATAAACTCGGGAGCAATGCATCTGCCGGCTGTGTCCGCATGTGTGTCAGAGACGTCAAATGGGTCTATGACAACGTGAGCCTCGGCACCGTCATCCGGGTCTACGCCTCTTCGGCGGCGGAACCGATGGCGAAACCGGCTTCCATCCGGATCGATACCAGCGACAGTAACCCGAACCGCGGCTGGGACCCCACCGACCCGGACCCGGGCAACCCCTATGTTTAAGAAAAGGAGCTGACTGAAATGAAATCTTCTTCCTCACTTTACCGTGTCCGCGAGATCCGCGATTTCCGCGATATGCTGGACCAGAGCGCCACGCTCTTCGCCAATGAACCCGCGTTCAAACTCCGGAACAAAGACGGTTCCTACACGACCATCAACTACACCAAATACAGGGAGGACGTCCGCTCTCTCGGTACCGCACTCTGGGCCAGAGGGTATCACGGAAAACACATCGCCCTCATGGGACCCAACTCCTACAAGTGGGCGACGGTCTATTTCGCCGTCACCTGCGGCCTCGGCGTGCTCGTGCCCATCGACAAGGAACTGCCCTTTGACGACGTGAAGAACATCCTCGAGGAGTCCGAGTCGAGCCTGTTCATCATCGACAAGAAGTCGATGAAGAAATTCGCGAACCAGATGTCGCAGCTCCCCGAAGACATCGAGATCATCGTCATGAACGAGCCGAAGCCCTCCCACGGCATGCTCTCCTATGAAGACGTCTTCGAAGAGGGACGCGAGCTCAAGGAGTCCCGCGACCAGAGCTATCTCGACTATCTCGTCGCGCCCATCGACCCCGAAGTGATGAGCGTCCTCATCTACACGTCCGGCACCTCGGGCATGGCGAAGGGCGTCATGCTGTCCCAGAGGAATATCTGTTTCGTCGTCATGTCGAACAGCTCCATTGCCGACATCGGGCCCGGAGACCAGATGTTCGCGGTTTTGCCCATGCACCACACGTTCGAGTGCTCTCTCGGGTTCCTGGCCGTCATTTACAACGGCTGCTGCAACGCGTTCCCGACGAGCCTCCTGCGTCTGACCCGCGACATGCAGGAAGTCAAGCCGACCGTCATCTTCACGGTCCCGCTGCTGGTCGAAAAGATGCACGACAAGATCGTCGAGACCCTCGATGAGTCGAAACCCGGCCAGATGCTCTTCAAATACGGCGGAAAACTCGTCAACTATGCCAACGACAAGTTCGGCATCGACCTGTCCCGGAAGGTCTTCAGCCTCGTTCTGAAGAACCTCGGCGGCCGTCTGCGCCTCTTCATCATCGGCGCCGCCGCCATCAACCCGGACGTCGTCAAAAACTTCGAGACCTTCGGCGTCGAGTCCTACCTCGGCTACGGCCTCACCGAATGCGCCCCGCTGGTCTCCTGCAACTATGACGGCCACACGACCCTCGATACGGTCGGCATGCCGATCCCCGGCGTCGAAGTCAAACTCGATGATGTCAACGATGAAGGCATCGGCGAACTGCTCGTCAGAGGCCCGAACGTCATGCTCGGCTATTACAAAAACGAAGAGGCCACCCGTGAAGTCCTCGACGAGGAGGGCTGGCTCCACACCGGCGACCTCGCCAACGTCGACGGGAACGGCAATATCCGTCTGACCGGCCGGAAGAAGAACGTCATCGTCACGAAGAACGGCAAGAACATCTATCCCGAGGAGCTGGAAGACGCTCTGAACGGCAACCCCTACATCCTGGAATCCATGGTCGTCGGCACCGAGCGGGAAGAGGACGACGAGACCATCGTCGAAGCGAAGATCTTCCCCGACATCGACGCCATCAAGGAAGCGCTCCAGAACCCCGATCTTACGACCGAGGACATCTTCAATTACATCTCCGACATCGTCAAGGAGATCAACACGAAGTTCCCGAACTACAAGAAGATCCGCGAAGTCAGCATCCGGAACACCGAATTCATCAAGACGACCACCCAGAAGGTCAAGCGCTATGCCAATATGGATGACAGCGCCACCGAGGCCAGCGGAGAAGTCCCCGGCAGAGAGACCCTGACCCAGCAGGCCGAAAAGGCGATCGGCGTCGCGGTCGAAGCCGTCAAAGAGACGGTCGAAAAGACGGTCGAGGCCGCCGGCAACGCGTATGAAGCGGTGAAAGAGTCACTGGCCGCTGCCGCCAAGGATGCGTCGGATAAAGGGGAGGAAGAAGCGGCGGAAGAGACCGCGGAAGCCGTGGAAGAGACCGCGGAAGCCGTGGAAGAGACTGCGGAAGCCGTGGAAACTGCCGCGGAAGAGGCTCCCGCCGAAGAAGAGACCAAAGACAAGGAGGAGCAGCAGTGAGCACCCTCAACATTTCGCTGCCCCGGTTCGATTACATGTGCCAGAACAATACGTTCTCCGGCAGTCAGGGACGGTTCCGTTACAAGTTCTTCCCGGAAGAGAAGGACGACATCGACACCGTCCTGGTGGCCGCCTGCTACTTCGACAACTGCTACGAAGTGGAGCTGGACGCCGGCCGTGTGACCCGTCAGGAGTTTGCCTACTCCGACGAGGGCATCGACGCCGCCGAGGCCTGGCTGAAGGCACAGTACGACGAAACACAGAAGTAAATCGCCAAAGGAAGCAGAATGTCAGACTACAGAAACAATATCCGCAATTTCTCGATCATCGCCCACATCGACCACGGGAAATCCACCCTGGCCGACCGCATGCTGGAGCTGACCGAGTCCGTCTCCAAGCGGGAGATGGAGGAGCAGCTCCTCGACAATATGGACATTGAGCGGGAACGCGGCATCACCATCAAGGCCCGTGCCGTCAAACTTGAATACAAGGCGCAGGACGGGGAAGTCTATGACCTGAACCTCATCGACACCCCCGGCCACGTCGACTTCAACTACGAAGTCTCCCGGTCGCTGGCGGCCTGTGAAGGCGCGGTCCTCGTGGTGGACGCCACGCAGGGCATCGAGGCCCAGACGCTCGGCAACACGTACCTGGCGCTGGACCACGATCTCGAGATCTGCCCGGTCATCAACAAGATCGATCTGCCGGCCGCCGACCCCGATCGGGTCAGCGCCGAAGTGGAAGAGGTCATCGGGCTGCCCTGTGAAGAGGCGCCCCGCATCTCGGCCAAGACCGGCGAGAACGTGGAACAGGTCCTCGAAGAGATCGTCCATATGGTCCCGGCGCCCGCCGGAGATCCGGACGCGCCGCTGCGCGCGCTCATCTTCGATTCGGTCTACGACAGCTACCGCGGCGTCATCGTCTATGTCCGCCTCATGGAGGGCACCATCAAACCCGGTGACACCATGCGCATGATGGCCACCGGCGCCGAGTTCAACGTCGTCGAAGTCGGTTATATGCGCGCCCGCTCGCTGGAACCGGCCAAACAGCTCCGGGCCGGGGAAGTCGGTTACATCACCGCGTCCATCAAGACGGTTTCGGAGGCCCGTGTCGGTGACACCGTCACTCTGGCCACCCGCCCGGCGGCCGAGCCGCTGCCCGGTTACCGGAAAGTCAACCCGATGGTGTTCTGCGGTGTTTACCCCGCGGACGGCGCCGACTACGAAAACCTGAAAGAAGCGCTGGAAAAACTGCAGCTCAACGACGCGTCTCTGACGTTCGAGCCCGAGACCTCCGGAGCCCTCGGCTTCGGCTTCCGCTGCGGGTTCCTGGGCCTTCTGCACCTGGAGATCATCCAGGAGCGGCTGGAACGGGAATACAACCTGGACCTCGTCACCACGGTCCCCAGCGTCATCTATAAGATCCATATGTCCGACGGCGAAGTCCTGAGCATCGACAACCCCTGCAATTACCCGGACCCCGCCGACATCGATTTCTGTGAGGAGCCCATCGCCAACGCCCACATTTTCTCGCCGCCCGACTACGTCGGCGCCATCATGGACCTGTGCCAGGAGCGGCGGGGCGTGTTCAAGGACATGCAGTACCTCGCTGAGGACAGGGTGGACATCCACTACGAACTGCCTCTCAACGAGATCATCTACGACTTCTTTGACGCGCTCAAGTCCCGTACCAGAGGCTACGCCTCCCTGGACTATGAGATATTGGGCTACCGGGCCTCTGAGCTCGTCAAACTGGACGTGCTCCTGAACGGCGAGCAGATCGACGCGCTGTCCTGGATCGTCCATCAGGACAAGGCCTACGGCCGCGCCCGGAAGATCGCCGAAAAGCTCAAAGAACACATCCCGAGAACGCTGTTCGAGATCCCCATCCAGATCGCCATTGGCGGCAAAGTCATCGCCCGGGAGACCGTCAAGGCCCTGCGCAAGGACGTGCTGGCCAAGTGCTACGGCGGCGACATCACCCGAAAGAAGAAGCTGCTGGAAAAGCAGAAGGAGGGCAAGAAGAAGATGCGCTCCCTGGGCAGCGTGCAGCTCCCCACGGAGGCCTTCCTCGCCGTCCTGAAGCTGGACGAGTGATCGTGAGAGGAACACCATGAAAAAGCTCATATCCCTGCTGCTCTGCCTGAGTCTCTGCCTCGACCTCGGCATCCTGCCCGCCCTCGCGTCGGAGGAAGAGTGG
>JAZOTY010000016.1:0-3123 GCA_045657845.1 Acutalibacteraceae bacterium
GGACCCGGACATTGAGGCCGGTATCCGCTTTGATCATGCGGGCTGCCTGCATGGATTCGAAGACGCAGGAACCGCAGGCGATGATGGTGAGGTCGTTGCCCTCGGTCATCGTGGTCGCCTTGTCCCACTCGAAGGGAACGTCCTGGACGTTCGGATAGATGACCTGGTCGAAGCCGCGGTTGATGCGGATGTAGACCGGGCCGGGGATGTCATACGCCGCCTTGACCGCGTGGAACGTCTCCGCGCCGTCGCAGGGGTTGATGACGGTGAAGTTCGGCAGGGACCGCATGACCGCGAGGTCGATGATGCAGTGGTGGGTGGAACCCGCCTGACCGAACGAGGTACCGGCATGGGTGCCGATGATCTTGACCGGGACATTCATGTAGGCGATGTCCGTGTGGATCTGGTCAAGAGACCGGGCCGCCGCAAAGATGGCAAAGGTGGAAGCGAAGGGCACGAGGCCATTCTTCGCAAGACCTGCGGCGATGCCGAACATGTTCTGTTCCGCGATACCGACATTGTAGAAGCGGTCCGGGAATTCTTTTCCGAACACGCCGATCTTCGTGGACTTGGCAAGGTCAGCCGTGAGGCCGACGACTTCCGGATGCTCTTTGCCGAGTTCGACAAGAGCCAGACCGTAACACTCCGCCGTGGAGAGTTTGGTCGTATCGAGGCTTGTGTATACCATTCCTCCCATAACTTAACCCTCCTTTTCCGCGCGGGCGACACGTTTCTGATAGTAGTCATCGAGAGACGCGTGCGCTTTTTCAAACATTTCATCGGAGAAAGAACCGTAGTGCCAGGTGTAGTCACCGGCGATGAAGTCGATGCCTTCGCCCTTGATGGTGTCCATGATGATGGCCGTCGGCTTGGTCCCGCCGTTCTGGTGATTGGCGATCGCTTTCTCGATGGCATCATTCAGTTCTTTCATGTTGTGGCCGTCGACCCGCAGGACGTCAAAGCCGAATGCGACGAACTTGTCGTCGACGGGTTCGATGTTCATCTCATCCTTGACGGCGCCGTCGATCATCAGTTTGTTGTTATCGACGAGGACGACGACATTGGAGAGTTTGAACTGGGCGGCCGCCATGGCGCCTTCCCAGTTGGAACCTTCGTTGAGCTCACCGTCACCGGTCATACAGTAGACCATGTAGTCTTTCTTGTTCTGCCGGCCCGCGAGCGCGATGCCGACGGCAAGGGCCAAACCATGACCGAGAGAACCGGTGGAGACGTCGCAGCCCTTGACCTTGTTGCAGTCGAGGTGCATGCCGATCTTCGCGCCGGTCAGGTTGAAGATGTGGAGCTCTTCCTCCGGCATGTAGCCGAAGTCCACGAGGACCGGAGCATAGGCGATAGCCGCGTGGCCTTTCGACAGGACGAACCGGTCACGGTCCGGCCAGTCGGGATCCTTCGGATCGAGTTTCATGAAACGGTGGTAGAGGATGGTCAGCGCGTCGAGCGCGGACATACCTCCGCCGATGTGTCCGGACCCGCCCCAGGAGACCGTCTTGACGGTCAGATGACGCAGATCGTTCGCTTTCTTTTCAAGACGAAGCCATTCCTGTTTGTCGAACGGCTTGTAGTCAGCTGGCATAGATTTCATTCTCCTTTCTTTTCGATACTGATATGTTCGAACCTCTTTAAGTGTAGTGCATAAAATCTTATTCCGTCAAGATAATATTTTGTACAATATGTTTACATATAACCTATATTTTGCATTTGTTTATCCTTCTCCCGACGATTCCTTCCGGTGGCGTTTTGACAGAAAATGACCTCCCCCTGTATACTGGCTACAAAGAAGTCATGCAGAGGGAGGTCATCTCATGCAATTGGAAACGAAGCGGCTCCTCCTGCGCCCCTGGGAGAAAGCGGACGCAGAAGCGCTGTTTGAGATCGCGCGTGATCCGCAGGTCGGGCCCAATGCCGGCTGGAAACCACATCAGAACCTGGCCGAGAGCTACCGGGTCATCGGCGATATACTGATCGCGCCCGAAAACTATGCCATCACGTTGAAAGAGACCGGGGAACTCCTGGGGTCCTGCGGGTTCCTGTTCCCGGGACAGAGCAACCTGCCCCTGCAGAAAGACGAAGCGGAGCTCGGGATCTGGCTCGGCGCTGCCTACTGGGGAAACGAGTACGGACTCGAAGCGTCGCAGGCGGTCATCCACCACGGCTTTTCCGACCTTGGCCTGACAAGGATCTACGTCGTCTCCTTTACCAATAACGAACGGTCGGCACGTCTGCAGCAAAAGCAGGGGTTCCGGTACCGCTGCACCCGGGAGAACCATTATTGTCCCCAGCTGGACGAGTACCGGCCGGTGAATGTGAGGGTGCTGGTGAACCCGGAGTTAGAGATTTGAGGGTTCGAGCCCTTACTCCAGAAAGAAAAAAAGAGAGCATACCGAATGGTATGCTCTCTTTTTTGGCGCCCCAAACAGGGCTCGAACCTGTGACACCGCGGTTAACAGCCGCGTGCTCTACCGACTGAGCTATTGAGGCATAAAGAAAAGTCGGCGTCGCCCTATCTTCCCAGGGGGCTGCCCCCCAAGTATTTTCGGCACTGATGAGCTTAACTGCCGTGTTCGGGATGGGAACGGGTGGACCCTCATCGCTATAGACACCGACTATTTTCTTTTCTTTGGTTGCCCAAAGGGTGGTGACCCGTACGGGATTCGAACCCGTGTTGCCGGCGTGAGAGGCCGGAGTCTTAGGCCACTTGACCAACGGGCCGGATATATTCTCTCCGGGGTCCCCGAAAAGCGGAAGAGCGTCAGCTCGACGGTTTCTGGGGTTCGACGAAGAATTTTGCTTTCAAGCGGAGCAGCCTTTCTCGAAAGGATGCGGAGCAGAAAGCGAAATTATGAGTGGTACACCTTCAGGGACTCGAACCCTGGACACCCTGATTAAGAGTCAGGTGCTCTAGCCAACTGAGCTAAAGGTGCATATCTTAAGAAGGATTGTACCTTCAAAACTGAACAAAGGACATCTACTCGCAAATCCTAATACTTTCACTTAGACAAGCCCTCGACCGATTAGTACCGCCTAGCTGAACATGTCACCATGCTTACACTTGCGGCCTATCTACCTCGTAGTCTACAAGGGGTCTTACTAGCTTATGCTATG
>JAZOTY010000017.1:0-5609 GCA_045657845.1 Acutalibacteraceae bacterium
TCGCCCTCGTCGAACGCCCGGAGGTGCGGGTGCTGTCGATCGCCACCCGGCCGGACTGCCTCGGGCCGGAAGTGCTGGAGATGCTGAACGAGCTCCGCGCCGTCAAGCCGGTCTGGGTCGAACTCGGCCTGCAGACGTCCAATGAGGAGACCGCGGAGTACATCCGGCGCTGTTACCGCAACGACGTCTATGAGGAGGCGGTCCGCCATCTCAAAGAGCTGGACATCCCGGTCATCACCCACGTCATCCTCGGCCTCCCCGGAGAGACCGAAGACGACATGAAAGCCACGGTGCGGTATGCCGTCGACTGCGGCACATGGGGCCTCAAACTGCAGCTCCTCCACGTGCTGGAGGGCACCGACCTCGGTGAGCAGTACAAAGCACAGAAGGCAGGCTCTCCGCTGCCCGGAGCGCGGCCCGTCCGCGTCATGAGTCTCGAGGAATACACGGACCTTCTGTGTGCCCTTCTCCCGCTCATCCCGAACGACGTCGTCATCCACCGGCTGACCGGCGACGGCCCGAAACGCATCCTGCTGGCACCGCTCTGGTCCGGCGATAAAAAGCGGATCCTCAACACCATTCAGAAAGCGATCCGGGAGCTCCCGGAACCGTAAAACAGCATAAAAACAAAACGGCCTCCCGTCATTCGACGGGAGGTCATTTCTGTTATTTGCCTTAGCGGAAGCACAGGCAAAGATTGGATAGAGTTTCAGCGAGCTTCGGATCTCACAGTATCATTATATCTCAAAAATATCCGTTTGTCAGGAGAAGCTCGTTTTGATTTGACGGGCGATCGACGGCGTCATTTGACCAGGGTGACCGTGTCGAGGGCGATGAGCCCGTTGGCCATCTCCTGGAACCCGCCGGCGTCCATCGCCTGCGGGTAGAGGATGGCGAGAGAGCCTTTGACCGTGATGGTCGAGCCCTCCTTCAGCGCGTTGAACTGTGTCCGCTGTCCTTCGCTCTCAAGGTACACCCGCATCGGGACTTTGGTCCCGGTCGCGAGTTCGACATAGAGCATCTTCGGGGACTTTCCGGTGAGCTTTCCGGTGACCGTGACGGTCTTTCCGTCATAGACCTTGCGGAACGAGTCGATGTCTGTGTCATAGTACTGGCCGAGCTGCTTCGACGTCACTTTGCTCTGGTAGGTAATGCCGCCGGAGGAACTGTTCGCGGAATCTTTCGTGCTCTCCGCTTTCCGGGAGGCGCTCTCTTCGGCTTTCGCCGCTTCCGCTTCCGCTTCTTTGACGACGTCCTCTTTGGAGACTCTGGACTTCCCCTTTGAGGCTTTGTCCACCGCATCCGCGGCAGCGTCCCCGTTCTCGGTGGCGACCTGCGTCTCCACCCCGGTGATGAGCCCCGCCGACTGGCTGATGCCCGCTCTGCCGCTGTGGACATAGAGGACGACACCTGCCAGGATACCGATGAGGACCAGACCGGCGATGACGAGCGCGATGATGCTGCCGACGCCGAATTCCTTGTTCTGTTTTGCTTTGGTTTTTGCCATTTTGATCCTTCTTCCGTGGAGCTTACAGGATCTTCGAAAGGAAGTCTTTGAGACGGTCAGACTTCGGGTTGTCAAAGATCTCTTCCGGAGTGCCTTCTTCGATGAGGGCACCGTCCGCCATGAACAGGACGCGGTCGGCCACTTCGCGGGCAAAGCCCATCTCGTGGGTGACGACGACCATGGTCATGCCTTCGGCGGCGAGCTGTTTCATGACGTCCAGGACTTCACCGACCATCTCGGGGTCCAGCGCGGACGTCGGCTCGTCGAAGAGCAGGACTTCCGGCTCCATGCAAAGGGAGCGGACGATCGCGATGCGCTGTTTCTGTCCACCGGACAGCTGAGACGGATAGGCCTCCGCACGGTCGGAGAGGCCGACGCGCTCGAGGAGGTTCATCGCCCGCTGGTTGGCGGTGGCTTCCGATTCGCCCTTCAGTCTGGTCGGGGCGATGGTCATGTTCTGGATGACGTTGAGATTGTCGAACAGGTTGAAGTGCTGGAACACCATGCCGACTTTCTGGCGGTGCTTGTTGAGGTCCGCGTTGCGGTCCATGATGTCCTCGCCGTCCATGGTGATGGAGCCGGCGGTCGGGACTTCCAGGAGGTTCAGGCAGCGCAGGAACGTGGACTTGCCGGAACCCGAGGGGCCGATGAGAACGACCACTTCTCCTCTGTGGATGTCGGTCGTGACATTGCGGACGGCGTGGATGGTCTCCTTGAACGTCTTGTCGAGGTTCTTGACAGAGATGAGCACATCGCCCTTCGGCTGATAGAGCGGTTTCTTTGCAGCCGGTTTTTTGACGGGAGCCTCTTCCTTCGGAACGGCTTTCACGACGATTTTCTTATCGCTCATTCTTACGCATCCTCCTTTCCAGTGCACGGACGAGCTGCGTCAGGACGATGACGAGACACAGGTAGATGAGGGCGACCGCGATGAGGGGCATGAATGCCGACAGCGTACGGCCGCGGATGTTGTCGCCGGCCTTGGTCAGGTCCATGATGCCGACGTAACCGACGATGGAGGTCTCCTTCAGGAGGGAGATGAACTCGTTGAGGATGGTGGGCAGGACCACTTTGACCATCTGCGGAAGGATGATATACCGCATGGTCTGGAAGTAGTTGAAGCCCATGGCGCGTCCGGCTTCGAACTGGCCGTTGTCGATGGCCATGATGCCGGAACGGAAGATCTCGGCGACGTAGGCACCGGAGTTGATACCGAACGTCAGGACCGCGACCAGCGTACCGTTCTTACTGGACGCGAAGATGATGAAGTACATGATGAGGAGCTGGACCACGACGGGCGTTCCCCGGATGATGGTCAGGTAAAGGTTCGACAGGAAGTTCAGGGCCTTCATGAGACCGAACGTGAAGCCGCCTTTTTTCTCGAACTCCTCATAGTTCTTGTCATAGGACGAACGGATGGCGGCGATGATGATACCGATCAGGATGCCGACCACGACAGCCAGAATGGTGATCAGAAGGGTCCTTCCGAGACCCTGGACGATCCATTTCCAGCGGTCGCCGTTCAGGAAGTTCAGTCGGAACTGTCCGGCAAGGGAGCTGGTGTCGCCCATGTCGTCGCCGGAGTTGATGTACTTGTTGGTGATGTTGGCGATGGTCCCGTCCGCTTTCAGCTGGGAGATGGCCACGTTCACCTTCTGGAGAAGTTCCGTGTTGTTCTTGTTGATGGCGATCGCGTACTCTTCTTCCACATACGGAGTGTCGAGCAGTTTGAGGCCTTTATAGAGCTTGACGAAGTTCTTCGCGGGCTCGTTGTCGATGACGACGGCCTGGACCTTACCGGTCGAGAGCGCCTGGACCGCGTCGGCACCGGTCTTGTACTGGATGCGGTGGTCTTCCCCGACGCCGCCGTTTTCGACGGTATCGGAAATGTAGATGTCACCGGTCGTGGACGTCTGGACACCGACCATCAGGCCTTCTTTGGTGCTGACGGGGTTGCCTTCGGCATCCAGGTTGTAGAAGTCATCGGCAGACTGGATCTCCGAGTCCTCTTTGACGATGACGGTCTGGACCGCGTTGGCATAGGGGTCGGTGAAGTTGACGGTCTGGGCCCGCTCCGGGGTCATGGTCAGACCGGAGACGCCCATGTCATACTTTCCGGTGACGACACCGGCGATGACCGAGTCGAACGCGATGTCGACGATCTGCAGTTCCATGCCGAGCTTGTCGGCGATGGCCTGGGCGATCTCGATATCGATGCCGGCAAACCCTTCGCCTTCCTTGTACTCATAAGGAGCAAAGTCGGCGCTGGTCGCCATGGTCAGGACCGGTTTCGAGCCGGTCGCGGTGATCGCTTCTGTCGCGGGAGCCTGTGTCGGGTCTTCGGCGACCGCCATGACCATGGGCACGAGAAGTGCGATGATCATCCCGATGGCCATGACCATGGACAGGACACGGTTTCGCGCCAGAATGCTCTTTTTCTGGATCATTCTGTTTTCCTCCATATCTCCAAAAAGAATTACCTTTTTCGATTCCGGTTGAAATTGATGAGACATCCGGCCTTGACGATCTCTCTCTCGTTCTCCGTCATCGGAGTGATGTAGAGATCGAGCTCTGCTGTCTTGCCGTCCCGGATGACATACGCTTTGATGCTGTCGAGCGCGTTGTCGTCGAGGGCTTTTCGGATGCCGGGGACATAGATGTAATCGCCGACGTCGAAGGCGTCCGGCTCCGCGTCCATCTGGAAGGGCAGCATGCCCCAGTTCATGACGTTGGAGCGGTAACGCTTCGTGGCGTACTCTTTCGTGATGTTCGCGAGGCCGCCGATGACTCTCTGGCAGGACGCCGCCTGTTCACGGGCGGAGCCGTCGCCGGGTTTCACGGCGTAAACCATGGAGCCGATCTCGGTCGCCGGGATGTCGAGCGCTTCCTGGCCCGGGATCGTCCTGATGGTCTCGAAGACGGCCGTCAGTTCCGGAGCCTTTGCCGTGACGTCCTCGCCGGCCACACGGGCCTTCTCCAGCTGGTCGACAGCCTTGGAGCGGCCGACGTACTCGGGGTCGCGGCGGGAGAGCGTGAACTCGGCGAGGCCGAGCGGGTTCGAGCGGAAGGACGAGGTCTCGCCGGACGGAATGAGCTCGTCGGTGGTGGTGACCGGGTCCATGATCTTCGAGCAGACCTTCAGAAGGATGTTGTCGGCGAGCGGCGACATCTCCGGCCAGTCTTTGATGTTCGGGCCGTAGACGAGGTCCTCACCGGTGCCCTTCCGGAAGCCCTGGTAGACGCGCTTCTCGTAGACGCCCTTGTCGAAGTGGTATTCCGGAACCTTGCCCCAGCAGTCCAGTTCCTCCGCAGAGGTCAGGACACCGCCGTTGGCGGCCGTTGCGGCGATGGACCGCGCGTCCATCAGAGCGACCGCGGCCATCTGGCCGTTGCCGGGCTTGGAGCCTTCACGGTTCGGGAAGTTCCGGGTGGTGTGACGGATGGAGAGGCCGTTGTTGGCCGGGGTATCGCCCGCGCCGAAGCAGGGGCCGCAGAACGCGGAACGGATGATGGCACCGGCGGCCATGAGGTCGGCGATGGCGCCGTTCCGGGTGAGTTCGATGTTGACGGGCTGCGAGGACGGGTAGACCGAAAGGGAGAACTCCCCGTAGCCGCAGCTCTTGCCGCGAAGGGCGTTGGCCGCTTCGACGACGTTCGTGTAGTTGCCGCCGGCACAGCCCGCGATGACGCCCTGCTGGACGACGACTTTGCCGTCGACGATCTTGTCGGACAGCGTGAACTCGGCACGTCCGCCGGCCACGTTGGCCGCTTCCTTCTCGACTTCGGCGAAGATATCTTTCGCGTTCGCCTTCACCTCATCGACTTCGAAGACGTTTGACGGGTGGAACGGAAGGGCGATCATCGGTTTGACGGTGGAGAGGTCGACATAGACGCAGCCGTCGTAGTAGGCGATATCGGCCGGCGCCAGTTTCTTGTAGTCGTCTCCCCTGCCGTGCTCTTCGAGGAAGGCTTTCGTGTCCTCATCGGTCTCCCAGATGGAGGACAGGCAGGTGGTCTCGGTGGTCATGACGTCGACGCCGTTGCGGTAGTCGGTCGTCATGCTCGCGATGCCGGGGCCGACGAATTCCATGACCTTGTTCTT
>JAZOTY010000018.1:0-2334 GCA_045657845.1 Acutalibacteraceae bacterium
CACTGCAAGCACGATCCGAGCCTCGACATCGACATCGACGAGTGGTGGAGAGCCTCCGACGGCGCGTCCTGCACGAACTCCGCGCGCCATCCGCTCGACGAGGACTGGCAGGACTTCGACCCGAAGACAGACACCGCGAAGAAGGGCCTCTGGAACGTCATGCCCGTCCTGCGCAGAGACCACGGCGGCTGTGTCGGCCTCGGCGTCGAAGGCTTTTACAAACCGGAATACATCCGCGACTACTACAACGATTACTTCGCCATGCTGGCCAGCCTGGACTGACGACAGTATATCGCCAAAACAGCACAGAGCTCCTCCACCCGGAGGGGCTCTTTCTTGTTGTGCCGGAGCGGGCGGGGGCTTATAATGGGAGAGTAATGTACGAACAAAGCGGGGGCGATGTACGGCCCCGAAAGGAGAAACGTTATGAAGAAACAGATCCTCGTCCTCGGCGCGGGGCAGGGCGGCATGGTGGCCGCCATCAAACTGGCGGAAGCCGGGTACGACGTCACGGTGCTCGAGGCGGCGAAGGAGCCTGAGGTCGGGTACCCCTGGTACGATGACATCCGCCACGACATCTTCGACCTCGTGGAGATCCCCGAACCGCCGCGGGAGGACTACACCCAGAAGAGCAAATGGATCTTCTGGTCCCCGGACAACCAGAGCAATCTGATCGTGCCGCCGCTGCCTCCGATGGAGGAGATCGCGGTGTCCCGCAGAGGGCTCTCGAAGCACCTCATCAAGCTCGCCCGCGAGGCCGGCGCGGAAGTGAAGTGCGGCGTCAAGGTCAAGGAACTGCTCGTCAAGAAGAACCAGGTCGTCGGCGCGAAGACCTCGAAGGGCAAAAAGTATGAGGCGGACCTCGTCATCGACGCGTCCGGCCTGCGCTCGCCCTTCCGCGGCCAGGTGCCGAAGAAGTTCCACATCCAGGCCCAGCCGAAGGACTCGGAAGTGCTCGCCGTGTATCGCGGATTCTTCGAGCGCGTCCCCGGTTCCCCGACCCCGGACCCGGAGAGCGTGCTGACCCTCTTCCACATGGACCGTTGCGGCATCTCGTGGTGCAACCTCAACGACCGGGACGAAGTGGACGTGCTCATCGGCACGTTCGGCGGCCAGACGAAGGCCCAGCAGAAGGAAGCCATCGAGGACCTCCGGAAACGCAACGCGGTCCTCTCCGATAAAAAGATCGTCGACCGGTGGGTGGACCTCGGCGTCCGCTGCACGCTGTCCGTCCTCGTGGCAGACGGCTATGCCGCCGTCGGCAACAGCGCCTACATGACCATGCCGTTCCTCGGCTCCGGCATCGAGGCCGCCATGAAGGCCGGCAACATGCTGGCGAAGGCCGTCATCGACGCGGGCAAGCCGAAAGGCGTCTTCAAGGCGAAAGACCTGTGGCCGTACCAGGTCGCATACTTCAAGGAACTCGGCAACATCTACTACGCCGTCGACCTCGCCAAACGCTGGGTGCTCACGCAGACGCCGGAGACCGTCAACTATCTCCTCGGCTGCGGCGCCGTCACCAACGAGGACATGAAGCTCCTGTCGACCGACTCGAGCGGCGAGTCCCAGAACTACAAGATCACGCTGCCGGACATCGTCCGCCGCATCAAACTCATCACGGCCGTCGACGGCCTCATCCCGGGCCTCTTCGGCGCCCTCGGCACCGCCGGCCCCGGCCTCATCATCGCGCTTCGCATGCCGAAGAAGTACAAGGCCCGCAAGGTGCGCAAATGGCAGAAGAAGTATGACGGGATGCTGAAATAAATCGCCTTCGCGGAAGGGAGGGGACGGTATGGAACCCACTCGGACATGGAATATAGAACACGAATTCGAAACGCACCTGCCGTTCTGGCCTCACCTGACTGACGACCAGAAAGCGGCGCTCGTGTCCGGGACATCTCGCAGGTCGTTCCGCGCCGGCGAGAACGTTCACGGCCGGACCGGGGACTGTACCGGCATCCTGCTGGTCCTCTCCGGAGAACTGCGATCCTACTTCCTCTCGGAAGACGGACGGGAGGTCACTCTGTACCGTCTGCTACCGGGTTCCCTCTGCATCCTTTCGGCGTCCTGCGTCCTCGAGACCATCACGTTCGACGTCTCGATCGACGCCGAGGCCGACACGGAACTCCTCGTGGTCCGGGCGGACGTGTTCAACCGGCTGACGAAGGAGAACATCTACATGGACCGGGACGTCCACAAAGAGGCGGTCGCCCGCTTCTCGGACGTCATGTGGACCATGCAGCAGGTCCTGTTTATGAAACTGGACCGCCGCCTCGCCATCTTCCTCGTGGAAGAGGTCCTCGACCGGAACAGGGACACGCTCCGCATGACCCA
>JAZOTY010000019.1:0-17017 GCA_045657845.1 Acutalibacteraceae bacterium
AGGACTTCATCGTCTGCCGCGGGCATTTCCTCACGGGACTCAAGACAGAGCATGGTGACTTTCTTGGCGCCGTAGCGTACCGCCGTACGTGCGACATCGACTGCGACGTTGCCGCCGCCGACCACGATGACGTTGCCGGACAGTTTCGGCATCCGCTCGAACGCGACATCACGCAGGAAGTCGATGCCGGAGACGACGCCTTCGGAGTCTTCGCCGGCTACGCCGAGTTTCCGGCCGCCCTGTGCGCCGATAGCCACATAGAAGCCCTTGTAGCCTTCGTCGCGGAGCTGCTGGATGGTGACGTCTTTACCGACTTCGACGCCGCATTTGATCTCGACGCCCAGTTCACGGATGACGTCGATCTCGGCCTCGACGACTTTCTTGTCGAGGCGGAAGTTCGGCATACCAAAGGCCATCATACCGCCGGGGACGTCCTCTTTCTCAAAGACCGTGACGTCATGGCCCCAGACCGCCAGATAGTAAGCAGCGGAGAGACCGGCGGGGCCGGAACCGATGACCGCGACCTTGTGACCTTCGTCGAACCGTTTCGCAGGCACGAAGCGGGTCTCTTTGGCGAGGTCGAGGTCCGCGACGAACTTCTTGACTTCGTCGATCGCGACAGGCTCATCGACATCGCCGCGGGTACAGACCTGTTCACAGAACCGTGCGCAGACGCGTCCGCACATGGCCGGGAACGGGTTCTCTTTCTTGATGAGTTCGAGGGCCTCGTCGTACTTGCCCTCGTTGGCTTTCTTCAGGTAGCCCTGGACCGCGATGTGTGCCGGGCAGTTGCTCTTACAGGGAGCCGTGCCGGTCTCGGGGACGACATTGTCTCTGCCGCCTTCGAGGAAATCGTGGCCTGCCCAGTATTTGGGCAGAAGGAACAGGGAATCGTTGTTGATCTTCGGGGAGGCGATCTCCACCGGTTCTTTCTGACAGAGTTTCTGTCCCAGCTTGACCGCGTTCTGCGGGCAGACCTCGACGCAGCCGCCGCAGGCGACGCAGTGGTTCGGGTCAACGGAAGCGCGGAAGTTGGAGGCGGACAGGTTCGGTGAAGAAGTCCACCACGCGGTGCGCAGTGCCATGCAGGTGTCCCAGGGACAGTTGCAGATAAAGATGGAGTGGTCCGGGCCGTCGACATTGGACAGCTGATGGACATAGCCCAGTTCTTCTGCTCTCTTGAGTTTTTCTTCCGCTTCGGCTCTGGTCAGACGGCGGGCTTTGCCGACCCGGATGCAGCTCTCGGCATAGGTGCCGAGGTTGATGCACCACTCGCCTTCCAGGTCAGCGGTACCCTCATCGCACATGACGCGGAGTTTCCGGCATTCGCAGGGGGCGACGCCGATGCTGTCGCCGGCCCAGTCGAGCCAGTGGGAAACTTCTTCCCGGGAGACCTTGCGGCTCTCGTTGGCGATGGACTTCTCGACCGGGAGCGCTCTCATGATCGCGACGCCGTTGAAGCCGAGCGCGGTGATTTTCTTCTGCAGATCCAGAACATAGTTCAGGAACGCGGGAGCGGTTTCCGGGAACGTGTCCGTCCGCTCACGGGTCATGACCGTGCTCTCCATGTTGCCGGGTGCGAAGACCGGCAGCTGGACCAGGTCCGGTTCGCCTGGTTTGTTGCAGTATTCCAGAAGACCGATATAGACCAGATCATAGGCCATCTGGGCCGTCTTCTCGATCGGCATTCCGACACGGTCCGCAAGTTCCGGAATGGAATACGGATGGCGGAGTTTCATCTTCAGAGCAAAATCGATCTGCTCATCCGTCAGCTGGCGGTTATAGAAGATGTACTCCCAGGAATCCGGGCCCGGTACCGGGTTCAGGAAATTGATGTGCCGGACCAGCTTGATCAGATTTTTCCGCACCGGCTGTGTCGCCGTGTCGCGGTAGTAATCTTCCAGACAGCGGATCTCGCCCGGCGTCAGTTGATGTGGCGTACGAAACATAATATACCTCCCTTTTACATCAGAAACGTCTCCATGTAAAAAAAACTATCCGTAAATATTATATTTCGATAAGATATTATATACAACAAAAATTTGGTCGCGACAAAAAAAGAAAGAGGATCTGTAACAGATCCTCTTTCAAGTTTTCGTTCACGAAGACATCCGGTCGAGGTCAACGGCCCCGTCGATCCCGGGCACTGTCCCGGTCTTGGAATACTGCCAGAAGTCGTACGCTCCGCCATAGACGGGGCGATCGTTGTTCGTGTACTCCGCGAGCCAGATGGCAATGCCGGCCTCTTTCAGGGCGGCGGCATCGAGCCGGTCGTTCAGGTACCAGCGGTTGGCATAGACGCCGGGGGTGTATCCCTTGTCCGCAATGACTTCGGCGAAGGCGAGGGCGATCTCCGTCCTCTGCGCTTTCGTCAGGCCGTCGGCTCTTCCCTTCCCTTCCGTTCCGGTATCTTCGATGTCGAGGAAGACCGGCAGTTTCAGGTTGGCGCCGTTCAGGCTCTTCAGGACCGCTTTCGCCTCTTCCCTGGCCTCGTCCACGTTGACGGCCTGCGAGTAGAAGTAGACGCCCCGGTCCACGTGGTGGAACCAGGCGCGGCGCATGTTCCGTTTGAACCGGGCATCCTGATAGATCTCACCGGTGCGGTACGTGCGGCCTCCGGACCGGATGACCGCGAACTGGACCCCGTTCTCCGAGACCTCGTCCCAGCGGACCGCTCCGTTGTGGGACGACACATCGATACCGTACGTGTTGCCGGGGTTCTCCGTCCGCAGGAACGGGATGGTGATCGCGATGATCAGGACCGCCAGGGCCAGGAACTGCAGCCCGCCTCTGATGAGCGGTCGATTCTGTTTCCAAAACTTTTTGATCCGTTTCTGAAAAGAGCCGCCCCGGCCACGTTTACGGGCCATTATTTGATGTTCTCCGGGTAGACACCGTTGGCCACAAGTTCGGCGAAGGCGTCTTTGACGGTGGGGATGTCTTCTTTATAGGTCATACCGAACCACTTGTCGGTCGTCGGGAGGACAACACAGTCGGCCGCACCCTCTTTGATGAGGTCGCCGATGATGACCGGAATGAGGAATTCCGCTTTGAGGTCCCCTTCGGGGATGCTCTTCAGGAATTCCGGGAACTTCTCTTCCAGCACGCCGATGAATTCGGCCGGGAGCCCCCACATGTTCATGGAGACCGGCGTCTCGTCATCGTAGTAGGTGATGTCTTCGCCGTTGCGGACTGCGGCACGGCCGTCCAGTTTCTCGATGTTGTGGGTCTCGACGATGTCGGTGAGGAGACCGTCCTCTTCCCTGCAGACACCGCGGGTGACGGTGCCGTTGTCGGAGAGCGTGTTCTTCAGCTGGAACCCGGCCATGCAGAGGTGCTGTACACCGTCCTCGACGGTCGCGTTCCCGTCCTGCAGGAAGTCATGGATCTGGACGAACGCTTCCTTGCCGTAGTAGTCGTCGGCATTGATGATGGCGAAAGGTCCATCGACCAGGCCGCGGCAGGCAAGGACCGCCTGACCGGTGCCCCAGGGTTTGGTCCGCTCGCCGGCGGTGAAGCCTTCCGGCAGGTCGTTCAGGTCCTGGTAAGCATAGGCGACTTCGATCTTCTGTTCGGTGCGGTCGCCGATGACCTCCCGGAAGTCCTTGTCGAGGTCCTTCCGGATGACGAAGACGATCTTGTCGAAACCGGCTTCGATGGCGTCGTGGATGGAGTAGTCGATGATGAGCTCCCCGCTGGGGCCCACCGCCTCCATCTGCTTGATCCCGGTACCGAACCGGCTGCCGATGCCGGCGGCCATGATGACCAGTGTCGTTTTCATGCTGTTCTCCTTATTGCGGATGGCCTCGGCCACATTGGCGATGGCTGCCGCCTCCAGTGCTTTGGCCTCTTTTTTCTTCTTTTTCTTCTTTTTGAGCTCTTTTTCGTAACGGGCGACCGCCTCTTCGATGGTGCCGTCGTACTTGACCGTGCCCTTCTGGATGAAGATGCCGCGCTCGCAGAACTGCTTGGCCGTGTTGGCATTGTGCGTGACCAGCAGCAGGGTGACATTGTCTTCGGCGATCAGCTGGCGCACTTTCTCAAGACATTTCTCTTTGAAGCTCTTGTCGCCGACCGACAGGGCCTCATCGACGATGAGGATCTCCGGATGGACATTGGAGTTGATCGCGAACCCGAGACGGGCCTTCATACCGCTCGAATAGGAGCGGACCGGCTGATCGATGTATTCTCCGATGTCGGCGAAGTCAACGATCTCCGGTTCGAGTTCTTTGATCTCCTCCGGAGACAGACCGAGGGTCGTGCCGCGCAGGTAGATGTTCTCGCGGCCGGTCATCTCCCCTTCAAAGCCGGCGGTCAGTTCCAGCAGCGCGGAGACGCGGCCGTTGACGATGATCTCCCCTTCGGTGGGGAAACAGACGCCGGTGATCATTTTGAGGACCGTGGACTTGCCGGCGCCGTTGCTGCCGACCAGCGCGACCGATTCGCCGGGATACACGGAGAAGCTCATGTCGTTGACGGCGTCTTTGGTCTTGATGTTCAGGTTTTTGACAAATACGCTGGCGAGCCGCTGACGGTTGCCGGAGTACAGTTTATACCGTTTGGAAACGTTTTTGAATTCGATGATGGGTCCCATTGCTTTTTCTGCCATACGATCGCCTCCCTTACAGTACGTCCGGCATTTCCTTGCGCAGGCTCTTGTAAGACCAGAGACCGAGCAGGAACATGATGAGCAGTTCGCCGAGGAAGATGGCGAGGCGGACGGGGTGTTCCCAGAACCAGGCTTCACTCATGAAGGCTTCGCGGAAGCCTTTGACGAGGTAAGTGATCGGGTTCAGTTTCAGGATGGCGGCGATGGTCTGGTTCTCGAGTTCGTCGATGTCGAAGAAGATGCCGGAGATCCACAGGAACGCGAAGACGATCGACTTGATGAGGTTCGAGAAGTCGGCGCTGATCGCGGAGATGGGGGCGGCAAACAGGGACCACGACGTGAAGAACGCGTAGGCCAGGAACAGATAGAAGAAGATCTGCAGGTGGTACAGGGTCGGCGGGTGGCCCATGATCAGAGAAATGACATAGACGACCGCCAGCAGGACCACTTCGACGAAGAGATTCGACAGACTGACGAAGGTCGGGATGGTCGAGACCGGGTAATGGATCTTCGTGATGAGATAGCGGTATTTCCGCATGGATTCGGTCCCGCGGTGCAGCATGTCGCTGCAGTAGAACCAGGGCACCATGCCGAAGATGAGCCAGAGGAAATAGATATAGTCTCCATGGGGCTGGCCGTGGCGGAGTCCCATAGACATGGCGAACCAGTAGATGAAGATGGTGATGACCGGCTTGATGACGGCCCAGGACCAGCCGAGGGCGGACCCGCGGTAGGTGCGGACGAGGTCGGTCTTCGCCATTTTCAACGTCTGTTTACGATAGTCGATATGTTCGTGATAGATTTCCGATAAAACGCTCATATGACCTCCGGAAAAATGTATTCATTATATTTTACCATTCTTGTCCTTTCTTTACAAACCAAGACTTTTTCCCACCTTTAGGTTAATTTTAGTTACTCCTCCTATACTGTAGTTGTCCGATGAGGGAAACGAGCCACCCCCTCGGAGGATTTCTCATTTTTCATTCATTTTCTCCTATTCATGAAGGAACAGCCCGAAGGTCCCCCGCCTTCGGGCTGTCTCCTTTGCTCCGACCAATTATTCATACTAGTACAGTCAAAACAAATGTGTAGGATTTGTTTCTTTTTCACAAAAGATACATAATCGGCAAAAAAGTTCGATATCTTTAAGACTTCTTAAAGGTTCAGCTTATATGATGTACTCAATCCAAAGGGAACCAGTCACTCCCTGTTTTGGATTAGGGTTTATCCACACCCTACTCACTTTTTCATTTCATTTTCTCCTATTTAAGGCAGCCCGGATGTTCCCCCATCCGGGCTGAACCCTTTCCCGGGGTAGAAAAGCACAAAGAAAAGAGACCTCGCGAGAGGTCTCTTTTTTTATTTCCGGAAGTATTCGAGGAACGGCGTGACGTCGGTCCGTTCGATCTTCGAGCGGCTCCTCCCTGCCACCGCGGCGGCGGCCACAAAGGCAGGCGGGTTCGCGAGGTACAGTTTCGCGCTGGTCGACACTTTCGGGTCGTCGCAGTTCGCGAGCTTTTTCATCTTCTCCCGCATGCCGGCCGCTTTGCCGAAGGCAAGTGCGTCCTTCATGGAAAAGGCCAGACAGGCCTGCCACATGACGGACCACCAGATGCGGGGCAGGACATAGTTCTCGTACATCGCCGCAAAACCCGGGGCCTCGAGCTTGAGGGGCGTGATGAGTCCTTCGAGCAGTTCGATGCAGGTGATGCGTGCCAGCTTGAACGTCGCGACGGCCGAGCCCTCCTGGAGGAGGTAGAAGTAGAGGCGGTCGCTCGTCATGCGGATCTTCTTCGCGCGGGCCGTGACCCGGAACAGGTAGTCGTAGTCCTCGTAGTAAGGGTAGCCTTCCGTGAACCGGAAGCCGTTCTCCTGCACGAAGGCGGCGTCGAGGAACATGTTGTAGACCCCGAACTTCGTCGGGTCGGAGCCGATCTTCTTCAGCATGTTCTCGGACGTCATGGCGATGCTGCCGGAAAACGAACCGATGCCTTCAAAGGGACCTTCCGGACCCACCCGCTCCGAGCGGGAGAAGAACAGCTCAAAGTCGGTCCCGGCGTCGACCAGTTCCTGCAGGACGGTCGTGTACTCCGGTACGACGCGGTCGTCGACGTCCACAAAGGAGATGTACCGCCCGCGGACCCGTTCGAGACCGGCGTTGCGCGCCGCGGAGACGCCTTTCGGCTCGAGTTCCACCACGGTGATGGGAAAGCTTTCGGAACGGGCGTACGAGCGCAGCAGGGACAGAGACGAGTCCGTCGAGCCGTCATCGACAAAGATGAGTTCGAAGTTCTGTGTCTTCTGTGCCCGGAACACATCGATCATGGTGCCGATGAATCGCTCCCCGTTGTAGACCGGGATGACCACTGACAGAAGCGGTGCGGTTTCCATGGGCGTTCCTCCTTACCGGTGGGCTTTCAGCGTGGCGAACAGCTTCGTGTTGCCGGATTTCACATAGGAGATGACGTTGCTCTCGAGGTAGGTGAGCAGCGTGCTGCGCAGTTTGAACGGGATGAGCATGACTTTCATGTAGCCCGACCGGGGCTGCGCGTTTTTTACGGCCTCTCTCGCCCGGGGCGTCGTGATGTACTGACGGATCTCCTTCAGCTTGGCGCGGCGGGACAGGTCGCAGTTCTTGTTGGTGAGGTTCTCGACACAGCCGACGAGGCGCTCGATGTACCGGCGGTCAAGGAATTCTTTCGACGCGGGAGACGAGACGTCCCAGTAGGCGTAGAGCTCCTTCATCCAGCCGTCTTCCTCTTCCCGCTTCTCGTACATGTCGCTGCGGTAGCGGGCCGTTTCGGACTCTTCACGTTTGCGGATGAAGTGGTAATACTTCTCGGACGTGACAGCCACCTTCTCGATGTCCCGGACCACGCTCAGGTTGAACGGGAAATCGTCCCAGAAGGTCTGGGGGAAGTACAGTTTATTGTCTTTGATATAGGACGCGAGGAACAGTTTGTTCCAGGGCGTGTAAAGCAGGTTCTGGTCGAAGAGTTCATGGGCGTGCTCCCGGAACTCGCGCTGGGTGGCGAACACCCGCGACGGCACTTCCTGGCACTGGGTGAACTTTTCGGTGTCGGAGTAGAAGGTGTCGATGTAGAACCCGGCGACCACGAGCTGGGACCCGTTTTCTTCGGCGATGCGCACCATGTCGGAGAGCATGGTCTTCTCGGCCCAGTCATCGGCGTCACAGAAATAGAGGTACTTTCCCTCCGCCTGGTCGATGGCGACGTTGCGGGCGCTGGGAGCCCCTCCGTTCTCCTTGTGGATGACGTGGATGCGGGGGTCCTTCGCGGCGTAGGAGTCGCAGACTTCCCCGCTGCGGTCTTTGGAACCGTCATCGACGCAGAACAGTTCCCAGTCCGTGAGGGTCTGGGCCTGGATGCTCTCGATGGCGCCTCCCACGTAGTCCTCGACGCCGTAGACCGGCATGATGACACTGACGGTAACGTTTGCCATGGGTCCTCCTCAGTACAGTTCGGTCGCTGCCAGTTTGAGTGCGGCGGCAACGGTATCGTCCATATCGTAGTACCGGTACTCGGCCAGGCGTCCGCCGAACAGGACGCCTTCTCCGGCGGCCAGCTCCGCGTACTGGTGGTACAGGTTCGTGTTTCGCTCGTCATTGACGGGGTAGTAGGGCTCCATGCCCTCTTCCCAGGCCGTCGGGTACTCGCGGGTGACGACCGTCTTCGGCTGGGTCCCGAAGTTGAAGTGCTTGTGCTCGATGATCCGGGTGTAAGGGGTCTCGCGGTCCGTATAGTTGACGACGGCGACGCCCTGATGGTTCTCTTCGTCGAGGACTTCGGTCTCGAACTTGAGGCTCCGGTACTCGAGTTTGCCGAGCCGGTAGCCAAAGTACTCGTCGATGGGGCCGGTGTAAACACAGTTGTCCGCCATCCCGAGCCACTTCTCCCGGTCGTCGAGGAAGTTCGTATTGAGGACGACGTCGGCGCCGTCCAACATCCGCTCGACCATGGTGGTGTACCCTTCGCAGGGGATGCCCTGGTAGCGGTCGTTGAAGTAGTTGTTGTCGTAGGTGAACCGGACCGGCAGACGCTTGATGATGAAGGCCGGCAGTTCGGTGCAGTCTCTGCCCCACTGTTTTTCCGTGTAGCCTTTGACCAGCTTGGTATAGACCGTGCGGCCGACGAGGCTGATGGCCTGCTCTTCGAGGTTCTGCGGTTCACCGGTGATCTCCGCGCGCTCTTTGTCGAGAACTGCCATGGCCTCGGCCGGCGTGCCGATGTTGAACATCTTCGAGAAGGTGTTCATGTTGAAGGGCATGTTGTACATCTCGCCCTTGTAGTTGGCGACCGGGGAGTTGACGAAGTTGTTGAACTCCGCGAACTTGTCCACATAGCTCCAGATGTTCTTGTCGGAGGTGTGGAAGATGTGCGCGCCGTACTTGTGGACGTCGATGCCCTCGACCTCTTCCGTATAGATGTTGCCGGCGATGTGGTCCCGTTTCTCCAGAACGAGGACCGTAAAGCCCGCTTTCACCGCTTCGTGTGCGAACACGGCACCGAACAGGCCGGCGCCGACCACCAGATAATCGTAATGCTTTCTCATATTGTCTCTCCGTGATCCTTTATTTCTTTGCCCTGGCTTCCGCCTTGCGGGCTTCTTTTTCTTCTTTGTCGAGTTCACCCGGGATGCGGATGATGATCTTGAAGTCGTTGTTGCAGTACGGGCAGTGGATGTCCTTCGGACCCTTGCGGCGCTTCACGCGGAGCACTTTCCGGCACGCCGGGCACTTCTTGTACACATGGGTCTTCCGGTCTTTCCAGCGCATGCCGTTCAGCTTGTGCTGACGGACGATCGCCTTCGCCGCGTCGGTGAAGAACATGTTCTCCTTCTGCCGTTTCGCGAGGTTCCGTGACAGGGCGCGGAACAGGAACAGAATGAGCAGGAGGAAGGCGATGCACAGCGGCAGGTAGCTGTTGGTCAGCATACTGACGGCGATGAGCACCACGTCCACCGCTACGATGATATAGTTCCACATGTCGAGGCCGTTACGGCCCGCGAACAGTGCGCTGATCTTGTCTTTCAACGTCGATGCCATCCTTTCAGACGAATTCTACTTCGTAGGTGCCGGTCTCTGTTTCGATCGAGACGGACTGGGAGTTCCCGCTGTTCTGCGGGTCCTGGAAATAGTAGTAATAACCGTTCCCGCCGTCGGAGTTGTCGTTTTGCTCATACGGCTGGTTGTAGTAGTAATAGCCGGTCCCGCAGGTGTTGAGCAGGAGGCTGAACATGCCGAGGATCATCTGGATGCCGATGAACCACGCGAGGAACCGGAAGCAGCCGAATCCGCCCGTACGGCGGACGGTCTGCGGCGGACGGTTCCCGTAGGGGCTGTACGGTCCGTAATACTGCTGACGCTGGCGGTACTGCTGATATTGCTGGTACTGCTGCTGTTGCTGCTGGCGGCGGGCCTGTTCCTGGGCCGCGGCATACCATTGCCAGAACTCCCGGAACGGGTCTTCCTGACTCTGGCCGCCGGTCCCGCCGTAGGCTCCGGCACCGGGGGTATATGTGGGTCGGGCACCTCCCCGGCGGATGCTGTCGTACGCCTCATTGATCTCGCTCATGCGGCGCGCGGCGACTTCATCGCCCGGGTTGAGGTCGGGGTGATATTTTTTCGCCAGGGCCCGGTATGCCTTGGTGACCTCTTCCTCGCTGGCGCCCCTGGGGACGCCGAGGACCTCGTAGGGATCTCTCATAGGGAGCTCCACCCTTCCTTTCGTAATGAATGAACCTGTCTAAAGTACTATTATATTATAAATAGAACTTTAAAGAAAGCTAAAGAAAGCTAAAAACCCCGGCCATAAGGCCGGGATTTCCTTTTGTATGGTGTTTTGTCAGTGGTCAGACGCGTCCGTTGCCCCAGCTGATGACATAGATGGTGACGTTGCGTTTGCCCCAGCGGGTGCATTCGCCGTAACTGTCCATGTAGAGGTCGACGAGGGTGCCGGAACCGTTCGTGACGAATCCGCCGGTGTCCGCGGCTGTGCAGTAGCCGTAGACCGTTCCGTCGTCAGCGACGATGTAGAGCTTCGAGCCATAGGGGATCTGTCTCGGGTTGACCGCGACAAGACCGCGTCTCGCCACCGCGCCGGAGGCCGTTTTGGCGCCGGCTCTGGCGGTGTAGGCCGTCGCGGGGCCGTGGAACGTCTTGATATAGCTTGTCGGCGCGCCGCTGCCCTCGATGTTGGCGACACGGTTCGCGCCCGCGCCGCGGGTCCCGATGACCACGACTTTGTCGACCGCCTTGACATTGACGACTTCGCCGATCTTCTTCGAGGAGACGACTTTGCCGTTGACGACTTTATCTTCATAGGTGACGGTCTTGACGCCGTCTCTGCCCTGACGGGCCACACGCTTGAGGCCTTCCGCCAGAACTGCGGACTGCTTCTTCTGCGTGCCGTATTTGATGACTTTCTCGACTTCGCGGGTCTCATAGGTGACGCGCTTGACCACGATCTTGCTGCCGGGTTTCAGCGTCTTGGAGAGGCCGGGCTTGACCACGTCATCTTTCCCGATCTTGATGTTCTCTCGCTTCAGGACGTCTCTCACCGTTCCGGCGGCATAGTCCACGGAGCGTTTCTTGCCGTCGACCACGAGCTGGATCTTGTAGCCGCGGAGGATCTTGATCTTCATGTTTTTGCGAAGGAGCGTATCCGGATCGAAGTTCGTGGTGTCGGCCCCGATCAGATCGATCCCGGCCTTTTCGACGGCATCGGCCACAGTGCCGGCCGCTTTGACCTCTTTCAGGATCTTGCCCTTTTCATAGAACGTGACCGGGACAGCGCGATAGACGATGATCGCGTTCCCATCGTCTGCGTCAGCTCCCGCACGGAAGGAGGAATCGTCGACCAGGTCGTCTTCCCCGACCGTGACACCGGTCTGCGCCACGATGGCTTCCGCGTTTCGCGCCGCCGTTTTCACCGGGATGATCTGACCGTCAGCAAACACATTGACGGTATAGGTCGTCGTGGCATAACCGACCATGGCGGCGCAGCAGATTGCGACCATGGCGAGGACGCCTGCGACCCGCTGAGAGAGCAGGGCGACGAATTTCCGATTGTCCTGTTGACTCATCACATCATCTCCTTTCGTGAAAACTTTGAGAAGTATATCCACAAATTGGATTAAAGTCAAATGGAAAGGATTTCCTTTTTTGTGCACTATGCACAATTTAGCACCTGCTTTTTCGTTGTCATTTTCCTGATTTGGCCGCGGACAAGGGTACAGGTGGGAATTCTTTGTGCAAAAGTAAAAAAATGTGGTCGAAGCGTTTTTCGACCACATTTTTGACGTGATTTCTACGTTTTTCGTTATGCCTGCCGAGCCAGTTCGACCGACCGGTCGTAGGCCGCCCGGAGCGCTTTCTCCACAGCGCCGTCGAGGTCGGACGCCCAGAGGGACTCCACTCCTTCGATGGTGGTGCCGCCTGGGCTGCAGACCGCGATGCGCAGGTCTTCGAGGCTCTTGTCCGAGAGCTCCGAGAGCAGTGCGGAGCCGCGGCAGGTCGCCTTTGCAAGGGTAGCGGCGGTCTCGTAATCGAGGCCGAGTTTCTCGCCGGCCTTCGCCATGGCGTCGATGTACATGAAGACATAGGCGGGGCCGCATCCGGAGATGGTCATGCCCACATCGATGAGCTCTTCCTTCTCCAGCGGGACCAGGACGCCGGCCTCTGAGAAGTCGTCGAGGAACGCCTCGAACGCCTCATCGGTGACTTTGTCGTTGCGGACGATCAGCAGGACGCCGGCGCCGACCGAGACCGGGGTGTTCGGCATGATGCGGATGACCGGGTACTCTCCCCCGGCGAGGTCGAGGACCGTCTGCATCGGGGTGCCCGCCGCCATCGTGACGAACGTGAAGCCATCGTTGGCCGCGAACGCCTCTTTCAGCGGAGGCAGGACCGACGGCAGGACCTGGGGTTTGACGGCCAGGACCACATAGTCCGCCGTTTTGGCGATCGACTCGTTGTCAGAAGGGACGATCCCCTTCTGTGCTTTCAGTGTTTCCAGCTTCTGCGCGTCGGGGTCCGAGACGAGGACGTCGCTGCCGCCCCGTTTTCCGACGAGGGCGCTCACGAGGGCCGAGCCCATGTTCCCGGCGCCGATGAAGCCGTAGGTTCTTGTCTGTTCCATGATGCAGGACTCCTGTCTTATTCGCGGATCTCTCCGTCGCCGCGGATGATGTACTTCCAGGTCGTCAGTTCCTCGAGACCCATGGGGCCGCGGGCGTGGAGTTTCTGGGTGGAGATGCCCATCTCGCAGCCGAGGCCGAACTCTCCGCCGTCGGTGAAACGGGTGGAGACGTTGACATAGACGGCCGCACTGTCGACGCGGTTCACGAACTGTTCCGCATTGGTCTCGGAGTTGGTGACGATGGCTTCGCTGTGGCCGGTGGAATGCTCGCCGATGTGACGGATGGCCTCATCGAGGCTGTCCACGACTTTGATGGAAAGGATGTAGTCGTTGTACTCGGTGTCGAAGTCCATGGGGCCGGCCGGCGTGCCGGGGATGATGGCGGCGGCTCTCGGGTCGAGACGGAGCTCGACGGGGATCTGGCCGTCCTTTTCCCGCAGGTCGACGAGACGGGTCTTGATCATCGGCAGGAACTCTTCCGCGATGTCTTTATGGACGAGAAGGACTTCTTCCGCGTTGCAGACGGAAGGTCTCTGGGTCTTGGCGTTGTTGACGATGTTCACGGCCTTCGGAAGGTCGGCGCAGTTGTCGACATAGACGTGACAGATGCCGCTTCCGGTCTGGATGCAGGGCACCTTGGCGTTTTCCGTGATCCGTTTGATGAGGCCGGCGCCGCCCCTCGGGATGAGGAGGTCGACAAATCCGACCGCGGTCATGAGCTCGTTGGCGCTGTCATGGGTCAGGTCGGAAACGAGACCGACGGCGTCCTCGTTGATGCAGCATTTGCGGAGGGCTTCCTTCATGGCCTCGACGACCGCGAAGGAGGAGCGGTAGCTCTCTTTGCCGCCGCGCAGGACACAGGCGTTGCCGCTCTTGAACGCGAGGGCGAACGCGTCCGATGTGACGTTGGGACGGCTCTCATAGATGATGGCGACCACGCCGAGCGGCGCGTGCACCTGGCGGATGTTCATGCCGGCCGGATGCTGATACTCCCGCACGACTTTGCCGACGGGGTCCGGCAGATCGATGAGCGCTCGGATGCCGTCTGCCATGCCGCGGACCCGCTCCTCGTTCAGTTTCAGGCGGTCCAGCATGACGTCCGGGATGTTCCCGGTGGCGGCGGCGATGTCCTCGTCGTTGGCGGCAAGGATGTCAGCCATATGCGCTTCGAGCGAATCGGCGATGAGGCCGAGCGCGTCGTTCTTCTGTTCGGTCGTCAGGGCAGCCACATCTTCCGCGGCCACTCTGGCTTTTTTACAAAGGATGATGGTAGAGCTTTCTGCCATGAGAGTTCCCTCCGTTCAGTGTTTTCCGAGAAAACGGGTCCCGGTATAGTCATTGCCTTCGACGATATCGTAGAGCATCTGCGGGAGCTGTCCGTTGATGATGACGGTCTCGATGCCGGCCTCGGTGGCGATGGACGCCGCTTTGAGTTTGGTCGACATGCCTCCGGTCCCCTGTTTGGTCCCGCTGCCGCCGCCGAGCGACATGAGCTCCGGCGTAATGGTCTCGACCTCCCGGATGAGAGAGGCGTTCGGGTCCACCCGCGGGTCTGCGGTGTAGAGGCCGTCCGTGTCCGTGAGGATGACCAGAAGGTCCGCGCCGACCGTTTTTGCCACGATGGCGCCGAGCGTGTCGTTGTCGCCGATCTGGATCTCTTCGACGGAGATGGTATCGTTCTCGTTGATGATCGGCAGCGCCTTCATTTCGAGGAGGCGATGGATCGTGTTGCTGAAGTTTTCATACCGGACTTCGTTCTGGACGTCGTCTCCGGTGATGAGGATCTGCGCGACGACGTGGTTGAAATCGCCGAACAGTTTGTCATAGACATACATGAGTTCGCACTGCCCGACCGCGGCTGCCGCCTGCTTGCCCGGGATGTCGTCCGGCTTCTCGGAGAGCGAGAGCTTGCCGACGCCCATGCCGATGGCGCCGGAGGAGACGAGGATGACGTCGTTCCCGGCGTTCTTGAGGTCTGACAGCACCCGGCAGAGTTCCGTGACTCTCCGGATGTTCAGGTTTCCGGTGCCGTGTGCCAGTGTCGTGGTCCCGACTTTGACTACGATGCGCAAAGGGATCCCACCTTTCTTCGTTGCTTCCATATTGAAACATATTATAAGACGAGCCCCTTTGAACTGTCAATTCAAAGGGGCTTGCATTTTGATTACGTTTTACGAGGTCTGCTTCCAGAAGTCGACCGGTTCATAGTCCCGGAGAGGAGCCAGGAAACCGAACTCCTCCAGTTTGGCCTGGATGGCGTCGAGGATGAGCTCGTTTTCGGCCAGGACCGTGTGGTAGTGGTAGCCGGAGGTGAGGTTCAGGAGCGGAACCGAATTCCCCGCGGCGATCGACTCGAGGTACTTCTCGATGTCCGCGCGCGAGTTGAGGTTCAGGTCGACCTGCAGCATTCCGTAGACTTTGTGGGAGACGAAGACGTCTTTCACCTTTCCGCCGAGGTCCACGATCATGTTGAGCTCTTTGCCGATGCTCGCGTCATCGTGATGCACCTTGAACACCCGGCTCGCCTTGAACTGTTCTGACAGCAGATAGCCGGAACTGGTCGAGACGATGTCGTTGCCTTCGGCGCGCAGCAGGGCAATGTCCTGTACGATGACCTGACGGCTGACCCCGAACTGTTTCGCAAACGTGCTCCCGGAGACCGGTTTTCCGGCGGTCTTCAGCGTCTGGAAGATCATCATCCGTCGTTCTGCGCCTTTCATGAGGCACCTCCTTTATACTGCGTGGAGATTCTTGAGTGAGATGTCGAGGATGGGCGCCGAATGGGTCAGCGCGCCGCTCGAGATGAAATCGACCCCGAGGTCGGTGAGTTTTGCGATGTTTTCCTTCGTGACGTTGCCGGAGACTTCGACCTCCGCCTTGCCGTCGATGATCTTCATCGCTTCCGCCATGTCCTCGTGGGACATGTTGTCGAGCATGATGATGTGGGCCCCGGCCTCCACGGCGTCGCGGACCATGTCGAGGTTCTCGACCTCGACTTCGATCTTGCGGACGAAGGGAGCGTACGCCTTGGCCGCCGCAATGGCTTCTTTGACGCCGCCGGCGGCGCCGATGTGGTTGTCCTTCAGCATGACGCCGTCGGAGAGGTTATAGCGGTGGTTGTTCCCGCCGCCGCAGGTGACCGCGTATTTTTCGAAGATGCGGTTGTTCGGCGTCGTCTTGCGGGTGTCGAGCAGCCGGGTCTTCGTGCCTTCCAGAAGGGCCGCGACGTTCTTCGTGTAAGTGGCGACGCCGCTCATTCTCTGCAGATAGTTGAGAGCGGTGCGCTCGCCGCACAGGATGACCCGGATATCGCCGTACACTTTCGCCATGAGGGTACCCTTCGTGACGAGGTCGCCGTCTTTGACAAAGAAGTCGACTCGGGTCTCCGGGTCCAGCAGCGTGAAAACGCGCTCAAAGACCTGCAGTCCGCAGATGACTCCGTCCTGCTTGCAGATGAGGTCTGCCTCCCCCGCCTGCGGGTGGGGCATGACGCTGTTGGTGGAGACGTCCTCGCTGGAGATATCCTCCTGGAGGGCGCTCAGGATCAGCGGGTCGACATTGAGTTTCAGGGTGACAGGATCAAACATGTTCTTCAGACCTCTTTTCTGCATCGACGCCGGTGGGATTCAGGATCTCATCGAGCTCGATCTTCAAAATAACGGATTGCTCATATTCTTTGCGGAGTTTTTCCCGGTCCGAATACTTCTCGAGGGAGAACCCCTCGAAGATCTCTTCATTGCGTTTGACGACCGGGTATTTCTCCCAGATATCTCTGGCCGCGCGTTTGGCGAAGACCAGACTCTCGAGGAGCGAGTTGCTCGCGAGACGGTTGCGGCCATGGACGCCGTTGTTGGACGTCTCGCCGACCGCGTAGAGCTGTTCCATGGAGGTCCGGCTCGTATGGTCCACTTCGATGCCGCCCATGAAGTAGTGCTGGGCAGGCACGACCGGGATGGGCTCTTTGGTGACGTCGTAGCCCATCTCTTTGCAGTGGGCGATGATGTTCGGGAAGTGCTTGAAGAGTTCCTCCCGCGGGATGGGTCTCAGGTCCTCCCAGACGTGCTTGGTGCCGTCTTTCTGCATCTGGGCCAGGATGGCCTTGGAGAGCATATCTCTCGGCTGCAGTTCGTCGGTGAAGCGTTCCATGTTCTTGTCGAGCAGGACCGCCCCCTCTCCCCGGACCGACTCGGAGATGAGGAACGAACGGTCCTCGTGTTTCTCGGTGTAGAAGGTCGTCGGGTGGATCTGG
>JAZOTY010000020.1:0-3622 GCA_045657845.1 Acutalibacteraceae bacterium
GCCCATGCCGAAGCGCACCGTGTAGGCGTGGTCCGACGCCATCCAGCGGCCGATCTCCGACAGCAGTTCGTCTCTGTGCTTCCCGAATACCTTCGGGGACAGCTGGTCGCAGGTCGCCCAGTTGTCGACAAAGGGCAGGAAAGCATTCACGCGGGCGATGCACGCCTCGTAGTCCTTTTCCAGACTGATGAGGAACGCGTGGAGCTGATCCTCGTCGAAGAAGGCGTGCGGCAGATCGCCGAGAAAGGCATCGGCAAGGGCGGGTTCCTGTTTGCGCAGGTCTTTCGCCAGCCTGCGCAGTTCCGGAGTGCGCACCCCGATGACGCGCTCTTCCGGCACGGACGGGATCACTTTCTTCTGGAAGTCCCGGTACCCGGTGTCCTGCAGCGCGAACAGTCGTTTCTGAAGTTCGGTCATAACGTTCCTCCCCGGGATCAGTCCCGGTGTTCTTCGAGTGTTTTGGCGATGAGCTCTTTCAGCTTCGGATTGATGTATTTGGTCCCCTGCGCCGTCCCGATGCCGGTCTCTTTGATGCGTGCCCACGGCAGCCAGTCCCGGCCGTACTCGTCGAGTTTGCGGATCTTCATCATGTTGCGGACCTTGCCTTTGTGGTTCGTATAGGTACCGCAGAAGGTCTCGGTCACGACGCACCGGTAAAGGATGGCGGAGACCGGGGCGCCCACGTACATATAGGCGATGTCGCCGGGCTCGAACTTTCCGGCCTGCGCCCAGTAGATCTCGTCCTGGCGGGAGAACGCCTCCTCGATGTCGTAGTACTTCGGGTTGGCCGGTACGAACCACTCGAGGGGCTCGCCGGGCACCCGGCGGGAGGACGGGCCGGAGGACTTCGCCTTCCGGATGGACAGCGCCCGGCTCTCCTCCAGAAGTTCCATGATGTAGTCATCGGAGACCGTGCCGTCCAGCGCCACGGTGATCCAGTGTTTGCGGTTCATGTGGTAACACGGGTAGAAGCCGTCCGCCTGTTCGAGGAGCGGGATCTTCACGGGGTCGAGCTTGACGTTCATGATCTCGATCTCGTCTTCCGGGTGCGCGTCGTTGTCCTGCGGCGCGCTCCCCTTTTTCTTCTTCTCGGGCGGCAGTTTCTCGCCGCGGTCCTTCGCGCGTTTCTCCGCGCTGAGCCGTTCGAGGCGCGCCTTCGAAACGGTCATGACGATGCCGTACCACTTCTGCGTCGGTGCATCGCGAAAGACCCCGACATCCGGGTATTTCGGGAAGGTGTGTTCCACCCCGTCGCCATAGATTTTCCGGACACGCCGCGCAATGCGGTTCGACTGGTCGAAGAGGAACGGCAGCGGCCGGAAACAGCGGTCGGCGATCGACGTCAGGATGGCCGCATAGTCCTCCCGCACCTGGCCCACGAAGGCGCCGATGGCGGTGGGGCTGCGCAGGGGCATGTACTCTTCCCCGAGGTCCGTGTCGATGACCTTTCCGGTGACGAACACGTCCGGTTCTCCGTCCGTGTGGTCCGCCGGTTCCGCCACAGTCACTTCCGCCCGGAACGCGCCGTCCTGGAACTCAGCGGAATAGGTATAGACGTCCCCTTCCCGGACAAAGCCGAACGGCTCCAGGTTCTCATAGACGGGTTCCATTCTGCGGAAAAAATCGGACTCGATGCTCAAGGTGAAAACTCCTTTGATTCAGTACCTGTATTATAGCATTGCGCATCGTTTTCGTGTACAATACTTTTAGTACTATCAGGAGGGATCCCCCATGAAACAGGTACCGTCGATGGACCAGTGGCTGAAAGAGGCCAAACAGGATGAGACGGCCGCGAAATGCGGCATGTATCTCGTCCACAACGGAGTCGTCCGCGAGGACGCGAAGGCGAAAGTCCGTATGGGCGATGAAAACGCCCCCGCCGTCACCGGCATGACGTTCTCGTATGACAAAGAAAAAGTGGAGGCCGCCGTTTTGGAGACCTACAAAATGCCCGGCATCTTCTACATCCGCACCTGGCTCGCGGAAGGGGAACTCGAGGTCGGCGACGACATCATGTATGTCCTCATCGGCGGAGACATCCGGCCCCACATCGTCGACGCGCTGCAGTCGCTCGTCGGGACCATCAAGAACACCTGCGTCGTGGAACAGGAACACCACTGATGGAAGCGGCGAAACAGGTCCACAACATCCCTCCGCTCTACGATGAGGACTCCCGCATCCTGGTGCTCGGGAGCTTTCCGTCCATCGCCTCCCGGGAAGCCGCGTTCTTCTACGGCCACCCGCAGAACCGGTACTGGAAACTGATGCCCGCCCTCCTCGGCGAGCCGGTCCCGGAGACCGTGGAAGAAAAAGCCGCCATGATGCACCGGCACCACATCGCCATGTGGGACACCATCGGCAGCTGCACCATCACCGGGTCCTCGGACAGTTCGATCACGGACGTCGTGCCGAACGACCTCTCGGTCATCCTGGAGACGGCACGCATCGAGGCCATCTTCACGAACGGCGCCAAGTCCACGGACCTCTACAAAAAGTACATTTACCCGGTCACCGGCATCCCCTCCGTCAAGGTGCCTTCCACCTCCCCCGCCAACGCGGCCTGGAGCCTCGAGCGCCTCTGCAGGGACTGGGGCGATGCACTGGCACCGTACTTATCCCTTCTGGAACCTTTGGAAATGGAGGACAGACCATGAAATATCGTCTGAACACCACCAATTACTGGGACTTCAAGACTGTCGAAGTCAATAAACTCCCGGGGAGGAGCTATTTCATCCCCTACCCGAACAGAAAAAAGGCCGACGCGGCCTCGCCGAAAGAGAAGCGCTACGCGTCGGAAAAAGTCCTGTGCCTGAACGGCGACTGGGACTTCAAGTTCTATCCGCGTCCGGCGGAACTCCCGACGGAGTTCGACACCGACGCCGTGTCGTTCGACATGATCGACGTCCCGTCCTGCTGGCAGTTCCGGGGCTATGACCGGCCGTTCTACGTCAACATCCGGTACCAGTTCCCATACGACCCGCCGAACATCCCGACGACCGACAAGGTCGGGAAGATCTTCTACATCCTCGGCGCCGACAAGGGCATCGGTCCGCGGACCGTGGACCCCGGTGAGGAGTACAACTTTGTGGGCGTGTATCGCCGCAGCATTTCCGTCGAAGACCCGGACAAGAACTACGTCATCTCGTTCCTCGGCGTCGCGAGCTGTCTGGACCTCTACCTGAACGGCAGGTTCATCGGCTACTCCGAAGGCGCCCACAACACGGCGGAGTTCGACCTCTCCGGAAAACTCGTCAAAGGCGAGAACGAGCTGCTCGCGGTCGTCCACCGCTGGTGCAACGGCACGTACCTCGAAGACCAGGACATGTTCCGCAACAACGGCATCTTCCGCGATGTACTGCTCCGCGTCTCCGAACCCACAGACATCCGGGACATCAACGCGCGGACCCTGAAACAGGGAAACAGGTATTCCCTGACCCTGACAGCGAACACTTACGCAGACACCGACGTCACCTTCACAGTGAAGGGGCACGGACTCGAGGAAACGAAGACCGCGGCAGCCGTCGGCGGAGTGGCTTTCGTCACCTTCGAGAACCTCGACGTCACCGAATGGAACGCCGAAGACCCGACGCTCTATGACATCTACTACGAGACGAAGACCGCC
>JAZOTY010000021.1:0-2882 GCA_045657845.1 Acutalibacteraceae bacterium
ACCGCTTGGCCTCCGACTTAGCATTTATACACACGGGCCAAATTTTGGCAAAAACTTGCACGGAATGAGTAAAAACGAGTGGTTTGAAGCGATAAAACAGGCAACAGTGGACGCGGAGACGTACAAATCGTTCTTTGACCACGCAATCGAGCAACTTGCCGAGATCATGGAGACGAAGGACGAGGCAATCAGGATCTACAACGAGAGCGGCGGCGAGCCAGTGGTCGAATACACGAACGCGAGGGGCTTCACGAACCTAAGGAAGAACCCTGCTCTGGCCGTGATCCAGGAGTGCAACGCCCAGGCGCTGGCATACTGGCGCGACCTTGGGCTGACGCCTTCCGGCTTTAAGAAAATCCAGGGCGCGGCGGCGAAGGAGAAGGAGACGACCTTCGAGGAGTTGCTGGAAGGGATAGGAATATGAGCGAGAAGAAGCGCGCTTACATCTGCGACAGACTTCGGTGTCATAAGAAATACGGCGGCGAATGCCCGAATGATCATCCGTGCCGCCATACGTCAGACCGCCACCACGCCGCGAACTGCCCGCTCTTTAACCCGTTCGATGAGATCGGCGACATGCTCTGGGAGAGGGCGGAAGGATGGCGGAAGCAAGACGCGACTACAAACGAATAGCGGAGCAGTATGCGGCCGACGTCACCGGCGGGAAGATCATCGCCGGGACGGAAGTCGTCGCGGCCTGCAAGCGGTTCCTTGAAGACTTGGCCCGGCCGGAACTGGAACTCAGGACGAAAGAGCCGGACATCGCGCTCCGCATTATCGAGACGACGATGGTGCACGCACAAGGCGAAGACCTGCAAGGGCGACCGCTCCTCGGCAGGCCTTTTGTTTTGGAGCCGTGGCAGATCTTCATCGTGTACAACCTGCTCGGCTTTTACTACACCGGCACCGAGGAGCGCCGGTTTAAGGAAGCGTTCATCGAGATCGGCAGAAAGAACGGGAAGACCAGCCTCATCGCCGCGCTGGCCTGGGCGGTCAGCATCCTCCAGCGCCGGAGCGGTTCGAAGTGCTACATCGTCGCGGCGGCGCTGAAGCAGAGCATGGAAGCCTTCAACTTCCTGCTCTTTTCGCTTCGCTACCAAAAGATCATCGACCGCTTCGACGTACAGAACAACAGTTTTAATCACAGCATCAAATATACCTTCCGGGACAAGGACGGGAGACCGGACGGAAGCATCGAGATCATCGCGTTGCCGTCTAACCCGGACAGCCAGGACTCCTTCAACTGCAACTTCGCCATCGCCGACGAGGTGGCGGCGTATAGGAACCCGAAACAGTATACGCTATTCAAAGACGCTCAGAAGGCTTACACCAACCGGCTGATGGTCGGGATCACGACGGCGGGCGACAGCGTGAACAGCTTCGGGTATTCGCAACAGGAGTACGCGGTCAAGGTCGCGACCGGCACAGTCAAGGACGACAGCTTCTTCGCCTACGTTGCGCGGGCAGACCAGGACGACAAGGGCGACGTGGACTTCACGAACCCGGTTCAGCATCAAAAGGCTAACCCGAACTACGGCGTCACCATCCGGCCGGAGCAGATCCTCGGCGACAGTATGCAGGCGCTAAACAGCCCGGCGCTGAGGAAGGACTTCCTGGCCCGGTCGCTTGACGTCTACACTTCCAGCATGAAATCGTGGTTCGACCTTGAGGAGTTCAAGGCGAGCGATAGAAAGTACAACTGGACGCTGGAGGAGCTGGCGAAGCTCCCGATCGAGTGGTACGGCGGCGCCGACCTTTCGAGGATGTACGACCTGACGGCGGCGGCGCTCTTCGGGAAGTACGAGAAGGAAGACGTGGACATCATCATCACCCACGGCTTCTTCCCGATCACCCAGGCGGCGCGGAAGCAGGACGAGGACAACATCCCGCTCTTCGGCTGGAAGGACGACGGGTGGTTGACCCTCTGCAACAACCCAACAGTAAACGTCGCCGACGTCGTGGAGTGGTTCAAAGAAATGAGGGCGAAGGGCTTCCGCATCCGGGAAGTCGGCCACGACAGGAAGTTCGCCGGGGAGGAATACTACCCGCTGATGAAGGCGGCAGGCTTCAAGGTCGTTGAACAGCCGCAGATGTACTTTATCAAATCCAAAGGATTTAGAAGGATCGAAAAAGACGCGAAGGACGGCAGGCTCTACTACCTGCACTCCTCCGCGTATGAATATTGTGTTTCAAACGTGCGGGCGATCGAGAAGACCGACGACATGGTCAGCTACGAGAAAATCATGCCGACCCAGCGCATCGACCTGTTCGACGCGTCAGTCTTCGCGGCCGTCCGGCACATTGAAGCATACACCAAACAGGCGAGAGCCGCCAAGTGGTGGGAGGACTAACAGAAGTGATTAACCCGTTTAAGAAGAGAAGCACCAGCAGAGTCGGCATCGTGATAGGCGGTGATGATTCCGGCCTCTGCGTCCAGGGCTACACCAGCCTGGACAAAAACCCGGAGATCCGCGCGGCCTGTCAGACCATCGCCCAGCTGGTCGGCATGATGACCATCCACCTGATGAACAACACCGAGCAGGGCGACGTCAGGATCATCAACGAACTGAGCCGGAAGATCGACATCGACCCGGAACGCCACATGACGCGGAAGACCTGGATGGAAGCCATCGTCATGAACCTGCTTTTGTACGGGAAGGGTAACAGCATCGTCTTACCGCATACCCGGCGCGGGATGCTCGACCGGCTGGAACCGATTGCCGCCGGGAGGGTGACCTTCATGCCGAGCGGCTACACCGACTACAAGGTCGGCATCGACGGGCGGGAGTTCGACCCGGCCGACGTTCTGCATTTCACCTACAACCCCGACCCGACCTATTTGTGGAAAGGCCAGGGCGTGACAGTTTCGCTGGCTGAAATCG
>JAZOTY010000022.1:0-8884 GCA_045657845.1 Acutalibacteraceae bacterium
TTTGTCGTTCTTGATCATCAGGAGATAGAAGTCTGTCTTCTGCCGGTTGCACAAAAACAGGTTCTTGCAGATGACCGCCGGCGCCAGGATCTTGTCGATCTCTGCGCACACCTCCATGGTCTCCGCCGGTTCCGTGTCGACACAATCATATTCAAGGCCAAGCCCGTCCAGGAAGTCGTAGACCCGGAGTTCCTTTTCCAGTCTCCCCTCTTCGTCAGCCGGCCGGCCGCTGTAAACTATGTTTTTCAATGCTCTCTCATCCTTCCAAAACTTGTTTCAGGATCCCTTCCTGAAGGATTCCCTTGATCAGTTCACCCAGCTGGTCGGCCGGTATCTGCTGATTGCTTTTTACCCAGACGCCAAGAAGCGTCACTACTCCGGAGAAATAAAACTCCAGTGCACATCGAACTTTCCAGTCATCCGGGTCCGCCCCAAAGTAGTCCAAAAGAAACGGGACGACTCCCTTCCTCATTTTTTGCAGGATGGAAGTGTGATTCGGGGCAAACAGCAGAGAAATGTAATCGGCCCTTCCCCCGATCACTTCCGAAAACCGGTAGACAAAACTGTCCAGCAGTTCTTCTGTGTCCAAATCGTCCGCCACCTTCTCCTGAACGGCCTGCATGAGCTCGTTCGCGATGTGCTCTTCCACGTCATAGACATCTTTGAAATACTTATAAAAAGTGGCCCGGCTGTATCCTGCCTTTTGGGCGACCTCGATCACTGTGATCTGTTCGATCGGCCGTGACCGGTAGTAGTAACAAAACGCATCGACAAAAGCCTGTCGGGTAGCATCAGTGATCTCCGGATGCTTTTTCACTGGGGTCTCACCTCGTTTCCCATTCAGTATACACTCGGCTTACATCTGTCGATTGATAAGCAGGGTGCCGGAATCTATAATCAAATTGTAAGACACGTGTCTACCAATGTAAAGATTCTTTTTGAGGTGACTATGAAAAAGTATTCTCTTGAGATTTTGACCTTCCTCACCTTCGGCATGGTGACCGGTTGTGCCGTCTTCTATGATTCCATGACCATCTTGCAGAAGACCATGCTGGCCTATATGTTCCTGTTCACGATCCATGAATGGGAGGAGATCCGCCTGCCCGGAGGCTTCGCACAGCTGATGGCGAAATTCTTCGGCTTTGAACTGACCCCGGAGAAAGAACAGAAAGCACACATCCCGGTCGTCGTCCTGATCCTGTTCATGACCTTCATCCCGTTCTTCACCCAGTGGAATATCCTGGCTCTGGTCCCGGTCTACCTCGGGTTCATGGAAGGGTTCATCCATGTCGCCGGCATCAAGATCCACAAGATGCTGAAACCCTATACCCCGGGAATGGTGACTGCGATCTGCATGTTTGCAGTTTCCGTCTACACCGTACACCTGTTTTCCGCACAGGACATCGCCCATGGAAGCACCTTCGCCTGGGGCGTTCTGGCGACATTCCTTTGCTTCGCCGCCATGCAAAGGACCGTCATCGCAATCATGGGAATGGGTTACCGCGATGTGATCGCCCGGTTCCGCAAAAAAGCATAAAACAACAAAGCAAAAAGAAAGGCCCCTCCGACGAGGGGCCTTTTCATATGCTGTTTACAGTTCCTCCGGTTCGAAGGAGGGCATGAGGCGGAGCTTGTGCAGGTTGATGCGGTGGAGACGGTCGATCTTCTCTTTGGTCTCGAGGTCGTCGATCTCGCCGGTGCGGATGTACCGGTCGAGCACCGCGTACGTGAAGCCGAGTTTCTCCTCGTCGCCGACGCCGGACAGGCCGTCGGAAGGCGTCTTCTTCACGAGCTTCTCGGGCAGGCTGAGCACCTCGCCGATCTGCAGGACCTCCTCGACGCACAGGTGCGCCAGCGGGCTGAAGTCCCCGGCGGCGTCGCCGTATTTGGTCGAGTAGCCGACGTAGTCTTCGGAGAGGTTGCAGGTGTTCGCGACACGGGCGCCGTTCGGCAGCATCTGCCCGACGGCGTACAGGGTCGCCATGCGGAGGCGCGGCGGCAGGTTGATGCGCGTGTCGTTGGACAGTTCGGTCCGGCCGGTGATCTCCGCCAGTTTCTCGCTGCCCTCCAGCATGTGCTTCATGCCCTGGAACGCCTCTTCAATGTTCAGTTCCACGAAGGGGATGCCGATGGCGGCCACCAGTTCCCGGGAGTCCTCGATGTCCGGCTGCACGCCGTTCGGCATGAGCACGCCGACGACGCGGTCCGGGCCCAGAGCTTCCGCGCAGAGGGCAGCGGTCACACTGGAGTCCTTGCCGCCGGACACACCGACGACGACCGAGCAGCCCGGGCCATTCTCTTCGAAATAGTCACGGATCCACTGGACGACTTCATTTTTGGTTTTTTCCGGATTCTTGAGCATAATCGCGTTCCTCTCTTAGTGAGCTTTCAGCGGCAGCCAGTGGAAGGCGCCGTAGAGGTCGGTCAGGCGGTACGTGAACATGCAGCCCTCGTTGTCGACCTTGAGGGAGTAGAGCTTCAGTCCGCTCTGCCCCACCGTAAAGGCGTTGCCGAGGTCGTACTCATCTTTCACAGAGCCGTCTTCGGTGTAGTGGTCGCAGAGCAGCTGGATGGTGTCCCCCGCCTCAATGGCGATGAGCCCCTTGTGCTCGACATCGACGTCGTAGATCTTCTCCGCGCCGAGAACGGTGTCTTCACCGGTCTCCTCGTTGAATTCCACGATGATGTTGACGCGTTCGCCGTTCAGTTCCGCCGGGATGAACTTGGTCGTGACATATTTGCCGTTGCCGTCCTCGTCGAGGTCGGAGACCGGGTACATCGCCGCGAAATGGCCGTCCAGAGTGATCCAGTTGCCGGTCCACTCGTCGATGAGGTCGCCCTCGTCCGTGAACTTCGCGGTGTTGTCGAGACCGAGGTCGAGCCAGCCGCCGTGGTTCTCGTCGGGGACGAAGACGTTGACTTCCGCCGCTTTGATCTCGGACCACTGTTCATCGGTCAGGGCCAGGACGTCCCTGCCGTTCTTGATGACCGGCGCGAGGTCGGTCGCGTTCGTCAGGGCACGGGTGGACAGCTGACCGGCCGCTTCACGGATCATGGCGTCCGTCATCCAGGTGGCTCTTCCGCCGAACAGGGACGAGAAGTCGGTGCCGCCGTAGTACTGGCCGCCGGTGGTCGCGTAACCGGAGTTGCCGGACTGCGCCTGGCCGAGCATGTTGTAAAGGTCATTGACGGTGTAGCTGCCGTTGTACTGGACATACGGGCTGCTCGAGCCGCCGTACTGACCGTTCTGGCTGTAGGTGTTGCCGGACGGGTTGTAGTTGTAGTACTGACCGCCGGTCAGGAGGTCGAACAGCGAGGAACCGGAGCTGTTGGACGTGATCTGTCCGGCCGACTCCATCGTCGCGTACTGGCGGACCGAGCCCGCGAACGCCTCGTCCATCTCGATCTCATCGTAGATCTGCGACATGGCGTTCATGTACCGAAGGTTGCTGTTCGGGAAGTAGAGGGAAAGACCGTGGGCGTCCGCGACGCCTTTGGCACGGTTGTATTTGACCGCGTTCTGGACCTTTTCCGCCAGCGCTTTCGCCTTGGCGCTGTCGAGCTTCAGACAGAAATCGACGAGGTCGACCTGGTCGAGGCGATTCGCCGCGGAGAACTCTTTCGCCGTGCTCCGGGCATTCGCAACGTCCATGTAATGGTCCGAGGTCAGGGTCGACTGGAGGTCGTTGCCGAACTCCGTCAGAGCGGCAGGGACCGTCCCCTTCAGCTCCGCGAGGTCGATCATGGAAAGGGTCGTCATGGAGCCGTACCCGTAGTAGTTCATCTGGCCCTGAGACTTCGCGGTGAAGTCGTCAAGGATCCGTTTGCCGAGCTGCAGGGTCGGGGTCGAGGTATTGGCATTGAGGTCGGACAGCCAGTTGGTGTAGTACCAGCCGGTGCCGGGTTCCGACTCTTCGGAGGCGATGAAGTAGTCGGCGTAAGGTTCGACCGCGATCGCGTTCTCGAGCGTCGCCATGAGGCAGGCGTCGAATCCGACGAAGTCGAATTTCACGCCGCCGGCTTTGAGCGCCTTGGCCACTTCGTTAGTGGTCATCGTGTCGTTCGTGTAGAGTTCATCGCGACCGTAGCCGGCAACACTGCCGCCGCCATGGTCCCAGAGGATGAGCATGTAGCGGTCCGCCGGAGCCTGTTTCTTCGCGAACTGGATGAACGAGGCGAGCGTCTCCGGTTTGGTCATGGCTGCGCTCCGCAGCGTCTCCAGTCTCTGGAGTCCGCGGGACGTGGCGCTCCACCGTTCGATGTTCCGGGTGCTCATGACATTGTTCTGCCAGCGCCGGGTACCGCCGGTCTCGACGACGATGTTCAGGTTCTGGTTGTCGAGGTCGGCGTGGAGGATCTCATTGAGGTCCATGGTCGCCATACCGGTCTGAGACTCGAGGTCGGAGCCGATGATGTAGAGCATCAGCGTGACTTTGTCCTGGCCGTTGCCCTTGAGGCTCGTGAACTTGCTGCGGGCAGCGCCGTCCACGTTCTGGTCCACCACGGACTCATCCGTATTGGACACGGACGCGCTGTTGCTGTAGGTCGTATAGTACGGCTGGACGTTGCTGCCGGTGCTCCCGCCGAATCCCGCAAAGCTTCCGATGATGCCAAGGATAATGGCAAGGATGGTACCGAGGATGCCCATGCCGCCGGCGCGGGTCACGACAGGTCTGTGACCGCCGCCACCGTTGTAGCCGCCGCCACCGTTGAACCCGCCGCCGCCAAAGCTTCCTCCGCCGGAGGGGCCGCCGGAGAATACGTGTCCGGAACCGCCGCCGACATGTTCGGTCCTGCTGTGAGGTCTTCCTGCTGGCATATGAGTGCCTCCTTCAACTGAACATTGTTACAGTTTGTTTTACTTTAATAAGATAATACCATAAATCGCGAACCATAAAGCAAAAAAAGTGTAAAAAGAATGCTCCCGCAGGCCATAAGGCTTGCGGGAGAAGACGACTTTTATTCTGTTCACCAGAGAAACGGGATCAATCGGTATTTGACTTTTTCTTTATATTCCCGGTAGCCGGGAAGCCCTTCTTCGAGGACCAGCTCCTCATTCCGGATCCGCTTGGCAATGATTGGGATGTAAAACAGAGTGATCAAAAACGAGATGACGGATCCCAGTATGAGTGGCATTGCAAGAAACAGGATCACGGTCGCCAAGTACATCGGATGCCGGACGACGCCGTACAACCCGGTGTCGATCACTTTCTGGTCTTCCTGCACCTCGATCGTTCTCGAAAGGTAGGTGTTCTCGCGGAGCACTTCGGCGTACATCACATAACCCGCCAGGAACACGACGGCAGCAGCAATGCTGACCGGGAAAGGAAGCATCAGCCATCCAAAGCGGAAACTCAGTCCGGCAAAAATGAATGCTGCCAGGAACATGAGTCCGCTGAGCGCGACGACCGTTCGCTGCTCCGACTCCTCTTCTTTGGCGTCCAGCCGCTTTTCAAGCAGTTCCGGCGACTTCACGAACAGCACGATCCCGACGAGGATCATGGGGATGAACAGGATGCCGAGAAACAGCCACGCCTGCGGGTAGTAGAGCGTCCACGCCGGCAGGAACAGCAGCAGCGTGAGGAGCGCCAGACCCATCAGCAGTTTGCCGATCGCTCTGAAAAACAAGGACCCCTTCATAATCATGCCTCCTTCAGAGAAAGGACGAATTCACGGATGAGGCGATCCACCTCTTCCGGCTTGTCCGTGTTGGAATTGTGACCGGCATCTTTGATCCAGGCGATCGGGAAGCCGGTCTCTTTATGCCAGGCTTTGTTGTACCGGATGCAGGAGCCCGCTTTGTCCTTTTCGCCGCAGATCAGGAGGACCGGGCATCGGAACTCATATGGAAGGTCTGCTTCCATCGCATCGGCCAGCATCCGGAAACCGTGTCCGGAGAGCTTCGCGTACCGGTCCTTGTCCCCATCGTAAGTCATCATGATGTCATACATCAGATCCCTGCCGTAATCTGTGGTGGCCACCCCGTTGGTGCCCGACTTCAGCAGAGACTTCCAGGGATAGTAACGATAGACCGGTTCCATCCTTTTGAGCAGCCAGATTTCAGCCGCCGTCACAAATTGTCTCTGAAGCGGTGCTGAATCGATGGAGATAAAGCCCTTCAGTTTGTCGGGGAACAGCTGGGTATACATCTGGCCGACATAGCCGCCCATCGACTGACCGATGATCACAGGATCACCGACCCCTTCCTGCTGCAGGATACCGTCGAGCCAGATCGCCTTGTCTTTCAAATCAAAGGAGAACTCGAACGGCCAGGAGATATTGTGCCCGGGAGCGTCCCAGACGAGGACATTGAATTCCTCCTTAAACGCTTCGATCTGTTTGTCGAACAGGCGATGGTCCGCTGTCAATCCCGGCAGAAAGACCAGCGTCTGTCTATCAGAATAATACTCGTTCGTCCAGTAGTGGATCGTACCGCACTTTGTCTCAAAAGTCTTTTCAGTCATGGCAGGTCTCCTTTCCCGGTCTGCGAAGATAGACGGATTTCCAGAAGTCGACCAGTTTCTGGAATTCGACCTCCATCGCGTCGATATCGATGTCTTCACGCTGCAGGTATTCCCACAGGCAGCCCTCGGAAGCCCAACACATCTCCCGGTACATCATCTCGAGATCGATGCCCGGGATAAAACCCTCCGGGTCTACCTCCTGCAGCTTTCTCTGTGTGTGGATCGCCAGATACTGCCCCATGCTCGCCTGGATGTCAGCACTCACTTCCGGGTCTTTCTCATAAAACGCCCGGACCGCGAACAACCCGATCTCCGGATACTGTCGCATCAAGCGCAGTTTTGCCTGCATCCCGCGGTCCATGCTGCCGAACAGATCCGTCTGTTCATAGCATCCGCTCTCCTCCATTTCCCGGATCGTGAGCCGGGCGCACGCATCCCAGAGAAACAGGTACAGGTCCTTTTTATTCTGAAAATAGTGGAACAGGAGCGATTTGCTGATGCCCGCCGTCTCGGCGATCTCCCGCATGGGGCTCTTTTTATAGCTGTTCTGCGAGAACACATGGAAGCCGGCATTCAGGATCGCCTGCTGTTTCTTCAGGGGCAGGTCGTAAAACTTTTGGTTCATCGCACACCTCCGTTGACCGTTTCGGTCAACACCATCTTAGACCCGTTGACCGATTTTGAGAAGACCCCCAAAAAAATAATCCCGAAACCGGATGGTTTCGGGATTGGTGATCTGTCGTAAGTTCCCGGCAGGGCAGTTATCTCTTGGAGAACTGCGGTGCGCGACGGGCACCTTTGAGACCGTATTTCTTTCTTTCCTTCATTCTCGGGTCTCTGGTGAGGAAACCGGCCTTCTTGAGCTGCGGACGAAGGTTCTCGTCATACTCAAGGAGAGCTCTGGAAAGACCGTGACGGATGGCACCGGCCTGGCCGGAGACGCCACCGCCCTGGACGCGGACGACGATGTCGAACTTCTCGGTGAGGCCGAGCAGCTCGAGGGGCTGACGGACGATGACCTTCAGGGTCTCGAGACCGAAGTAATCGTCGATGTCTCTTTCGTTGATGGTGATCTTGCCGGTACCCGGATAAACGCGAACGCGGGCAACGGAGCTTTTTCTGCGGCCAGTGCCGTAATAGAAATTACTTTCGTACATGTGTTACCCTCCCTTAAAATTCACGTGCTTCCGGTTTCTGAGCCTCATGCTTGTGCTCAGGACCAGCATAGACATGCAGACGAGTGAGAGCCTTGCGGCCAAGAGTGTTGTCGGGGAGCATGCCCTTGACAGCCTTCTTGATGACGAACTCAGGCTTCTCAGCCATCAGCTTTCTGTACTTGACCTCTTTGAGGTTACCGATGTAACCGGTGTGATGGTAGTACATTTTCTGATCGAGTTTCTTACCGGTCAGAACGACTTTATCCGCATTGATGACGACGACGAAATCGCCGGTGTCAACATGAGGAGTGAAGATCGGTTTGTGTTTGCCGCGGAGAAGTGTTGCGGCTTCCGTAGCAAGAGCACCGAGGGTCTTGCCTTCTGCGTCAAGCAGATACCATTTACGCTCAACTTCGTTGGCTTTCGGCATATAAGTTGACATACCTGTTCCTCCAAATAGTTTTTGTTGCCCGACTATAGTAACACCGCGCCTTTTCAGAGTCAACAATATTTTTTCGAAATTTTGATTTAGATATGCACTATCTCCGTTTTTCTCGTTTTTCCTCGCTTTTTCAGTATATTTCCTTTCGCGCGGATTTCAAAAATTTTTCGGCGATTTACGCAAAGAAAGCCCCTCTTCTTTGTGAAGAGGGACGAAAACGCGGCGATGTACGCCTTTTATACGTATTTGTGGTCGAGCGTGACACGCGCGCTGTACTCGGGCAGCGTCTGCTCTGTCATCTGCTTCAGTTCGGCGCGGAGCGCCTGCGCGTCCTCCATGATCTCCGTGGGGACGTCCACTTCGAAGATGAGCTTGTTCTTCGGGCTCTGCTCGACGATCCGGACGTGCTGCAGGTCGAAGACCTCGAACCGTCCGGCAAGCATCTCGGTCAGGATCCGCTGCACTTCCAGGATCTCTTCCGTGCGCTCCATGGCCGGGTCCATGTGGATGACGGCCTGGCAGCCGAGTTCCTTGCGGAGCCGGTGTTCCGCGAAATCGATCTCGTCGTGCAGTTCCACAAGGGAACTGTCCCCCGGCATCTCGACGTGAAGAGAGACATAACGGACGCCCCGTCCGTAGTCGTGGACCACGATGTCATGGACCCCGAGCACGTGCGGCTGCCGTTCCACGATCTCCTGCACCTGTTCGACGAACTCCGCGTCCGGTTTGTCGCCGATCAGCGGAGAGATGGTCTCACGGAAGCTGTTGACGCCCATGAAGATGACGAACAGGCCGACGAGGAACCCGCCGTACGCGTCGAC